>NZ_JAFAGS010000183.1 GCF_019237635.1 Pluralibacter sp. | reverse complement strand
CGGTCTGGCTGATGCTTCTGGTGGCGGCAATCAGTGAAATAATCTTTAAATCCCTGGGTTTAAGTTGCAGCTTATTCATCGTAACATCCATATATATGATTTTTATATACCACTATATAAATATGCGAGTTGCGCATTCTATTTTGTCGCCATTATTATGGACGTGTTTCCTGTAATATTAAACGGGTTTATTGTAAAGATGTTCTCTAAAATGCGTGCCGGGATCGCTTTTTTTTTATTGTTGTCACCTGTTTCGGGTTTCGCACAACTCGCGCTGGGTGGCCCTATGGCAGGGAATGAATCAATTTGTAAAAGTAATAATGAAAATATTCGTGAAATATCGGTAGTGCATTATGAAGATGTTTATTTTTATTTTGACCGACTGGCGTCGGGATATCGTGTCGCGAAGGGCAGTAAAAATAAAGACAACATTACCGGTACGAGAGATGTGCTCGACAACAGTGATGGCTGGGTGAAGAGGATGTCGCTTGTTCAGGGACATCCGCGGGGGCGTTTGCAGGTAACGCCAACGCCTGGGGCGACCTATTACGACAGCAACCTCAATCAAATCCAGCGTTTCCCGACAACTTCTGTGTAACTTGCAAGGTGCATCAGCATTATTGCGAGCCTGATTCCCGTCTGCTTTTTTCGTCGATGATGTCCCTGTCTGAATGAATTACTGTGATAAGGGTACTGATTTCGTGTGTATGATGTGTATAATTCATCAAAGGAAGACGGTGTGACAAGTGCGGAAGGCATTACGAAGCTAAAAATGCTCGGTTGGGTGCAGAAACGTGTAAAAGGTAGCCACTATCAGTTCCTGCATCCAACGTTGCCCGGATTAGTTACTGTTCCTCATCCCCGGAAAGATATTAAGCCGGGGACATTACGGCAAATCTGGCGACAGGCTGGAATTACCCTTTAACGACTCAGGAGATGCTATGTTTTATCCTGCTTATATCCATTCTGACCCCGATGGAAGCGCCAGCGGCTTTTTTCCTGATGTCCCCGGTTGTTTTTTTGCCGGTGATACTCTTGATGAGGCGTTTCAGGATGCGCGTAGTGCGCTAACCGTGCATTTTGAAGCGCTGTGCGAAATGGATGAGGTGATTCCTCGCCCCGGTATTGTCGAACACCATCTGGAGAAACATCCGGACGATTTTCATGGCGGTCAATGGTTGTTGGTGGATATCAACATGAACCAGTTCGACGGGCGAGCTGAGCGGATCAACATCACCTTGCCGCGCCGTTTGTTAGTAAAAATCGATACCTTCGTCCGTGACCATCCGCACGTTGCGAATCGCAGTGCATTTTTAGCGGAGGCAGCACGGCGCGTGCTGCCTGGTTGATTCACTTATATTTCATTCACCCAAATGCGCATTTCACCTTCACCCCGGTTAGCCCAACTGAACCAGGGAATAAAGGTCAGCGTCTGCGGCTGTGCGTCGCTGGGGCGATAATCGTAGCGCCATAGCGCCTGCTGTTCCGGGTGTACGGCGGTGCGCCTGAGCCCATCGGCCTGAATGAGTATCTTATGCGAGAACAGCCCTTTGCCTTCGAAGGTGGTGAACGCGGCGGTTTCAGGCAGCCACAGGTTATGCAGGTTCTCGCCGTTGTCGGCTTGCTCGAGGCAGTAAACCAGCGGGCCGCGCTGTAAGGCGACTTTCCCTGCGACATGGCGCAAAAGAGGGTTGCCATAAAGACGGCGAACGGGCATTGGCAACGTCAGGGTGAGGGTGTCCCCCTCGCGCCAGAGGCGATTGATGTGCAGATAGCCCTTGCGGATATCCTGCTTCACGGCGGCGCCGTTCAGCATGACCTGCGGCGCGTCGCACCAGTCAGGCAGGCGCAGCGCCAGGGTGTGTTGAATGTCCTCCTGCGACGCGATGGCAAGGGTGACAGTCTCCTGCCACGGGTAGTTTCCGCTGATGTGAAGGCGTAATGTCGCATCGCCCACGGGGATCTCCACCTGGTTGCCGATATAGAGATTGATATACAGGGCGTCTTCCCGCGGCGTGTAGATGTAGTGGCCCAGCGAGGTGAGCAGGCGGGCAATATTGGGCGGACAGCAGGCGCAGCCAAACCAGCGTTGGCGTACGGGTTTCACATGATCGTAAATGTGGTTGAAGGCGAGCGTTTTCGGGTGCACCTCCAGCGGGTTTACATAGAAAAAGTGTTTCCCATCCAGCGCCATTCCGCCCAGCACGGTGTTGTACAACGCGCGCTCCATGACATCGGCATACTGGCTATCGGCCTCCATCTCCAGCATTCGGCGGGCAAACATCATCAGGCCTATAGAGGCGCAGCTCTCTGCGTAGACCGTGTCATTGGGGAGGTCATAATCGCTGCTGAAGGCTTCGCCGCTGCTTTGTGAGCCAATTCCCCCGGTGATATACAACTGGCGCTGCGCCATGTCGCGCCACAAACGAAGACAATCCTGACGTTTATCCTCATCGTGATTCAGACGCGCCAGATGGGCGACGCCGGTCATCAGGTAAACGAAACGAACCGCATGGCCGATGGCATGCTGCTGTTCGGCAATCGGTTGATGCGCCTGGCTGTAGGCTTTGTCTTTGACCATCCATGCCGGGCCATAGGTCTGCCAGTGGGATGTCCGCCCCCGCTTTTCATACTCAATGTCGTAAAAATACGGCTGTGCGCCTCGTTGCTCCACGAAGTAATTCACCAGCGCCAGATAACGCGGCGCTTCAGTCACTTCATACAGACGCATCAATGCCAGTTCGATTTCTGGATGACCCGGGTAGCCATGGAGTTGGTGTTCCGCCGGGCCAAAAACCTGGTCGATGTGGTCGGCGAGTTTGCACACCACCTCCAGCAACCGACGTTTTCCCGTTGCCAGAAAGAAGGCAACACCGGCTTCGATCATGTGTCCGGCACTGTAAAGCTCATGGCATTCGGCAAGGTTGGTCCAGCGCTCACCTGGGGCTTTGACGGTGAACCAGGTATTAAGATAACCATCCGGACACTGGGCCGCCGCCACCAGCTCAATCACCTCATCGGCGGTCTTTTCAAGTTCGGCGTCGGGTTTCTGACACAGTGACCAGGCGACGGCCTCCAGCCACTTCGCGACGTCGCTATCCTGAAACACCATGCCGTAGAATTCCCCGGTCTGCAGTCCGGCGGCAATGCGGAAATTTTCTATCGCATGACTGGGTTCAGCGTCAGGAATGCGGTCGTTCAGCGCTTCCCACTGATAAGGGATCACCACGTCGCGTACCAGGTGCTGATACTGGCCGAGAAACGGATCGCGAATGTGGAGCTTATGCAAATTGACATCCAACACGGACATGACGTTCTCCTTAAGGCTGAAGGCGGCGGGCACGCAAATCGGTGGATATGCGCGACATCATCGGATTGTTGAGTTTGCAGGCGCGAATGGTGAACGCCAGCAGCAGATGGAACAGGGCCGGTAACAACGTTTCCATTGCGGTAATGCCCTGTAGCGAGGCGGTGGTCTGGTGTGCGGCGCCGGGCTGGTAAGCCACCAGAATAAACACCACGCTGATGATTCCGGCGCTGGAAGCCCAGGCGAGCTTGATACAAAACAGGTTAAAGGCGAAATTCATCCCCGAAGAGCGAACGCCCGTTTTCCATTCGCCGTAGTCGTCGGCAAAGGCCATCAGGGCAAAGTGCAGCGGCAGCGTGAAGCCAAGAATAATGCCGTTCAGGAGAATGACGCCTAGCCACAGCGATTGCCAGGCCTCGCCTGTCGGAAGGAACCACATGAGTACTGCGACTATTGCCAGGACGATATTGGTGGAGTAATAGAGTTTAACGGTATCAACCCGGCGCGATACCGGGTTCACGAGGATTGACCCCAGGATGGAGGCGAAGGTCACCATGGTGAAAAACAGCGAGGTGTACGCCGTACCGCCATGCAGCACATAGGTGATGAAATACATGTAGCCGCCGCCGCGAATATTAAAGACGTTAATGAGCAGAAACGACATCAGCAGCATCAGTAGCAACTGGTCGTTTCGGCGTAGTCCGGCAACGTGTTCACGCAGGGTAAAACTACCCATACTGTCCAGAGGAACCCGTTCGCGAACCCAGAAAAAGCAACATAAGAACATCACGATGGCGATCGCGCAGAGGATGCCGACGCCTAACTGATAGCCTTGCGCCGCATTGCCGTGGCCTAACACGGCCACTAACCACGGTAAGCCGACGGAAACGAGGAACCCGGCGACGCCGCAGAGGACAAACCGCCATGACTGACAGGAGAGCACCTCGCTGTGGCGCGTCGTCATGGTGTTGATGAGCGCGCAGTAGGGTACGTTGATGGCGGTATAACTTACGGAAAGCAGCAGATACGTGCCGAATGCCCAGGCGATTTTTAGGTTCATGCTGGCATCCGGAACGGTGAAGGTGAGTACGCCGATGATACCTATCGGCACCGCTACCCACAGCTGCCAGGGGCGGAATCGTCCCCAGCGGCTTTGCGTACGGTCGGTAATCACGCCCATGATGGGATCGGAAATCGCATCAAACACGCGTAGCGCCATAAACAGCGTGCCGACCAGCGCGGGCGTCAGGCCAAAGATATCGGTATAGAAAAAGGTCAGAAAATTCATGATAAGGCAGGTGATTACCGTACCGCCGGCATCGCCCAGGCCATAACCGACTTTTTCGCGCATCGACAGCGCTTCCTTTGCGGTGCGTTGCGCAATATCGGTTTGCGTAATGGGAGCAGAAGTCATGGACAATTCCTCATTGAGCAGGAAAGAAGTTCCGGAATAACTCACGCGATGGCGAGTCTGCTTTTTTATTCGCAACTACCTGATTTATTCTGCCCGCAAAAAGAGGGGCGGCAAGGGAGCGGGAAAGTATAAAAAGGTAACGATTCCGACCTGTTTTCTAAAATGTGATTAAGATCCTGCAATATAAGAAATAGTGTTTAATAATCAATATAAAGGGTCGTTTATTTGAAAGTGAAAAGGAGGATTTTTAATATCTATGCTCGATTTATCCATAGCGCTTCCGATTCGCGTACAGAATGGCGGTCTTTTCATTTCCAGGGGGATCGGCAGCCACCCCGCCCGTACGCTTTCCTCCTGGGAGCTCATTTTTGTCGAGCGGGGAACGCTGGCAATTCGTGAAGATGACGTGCTCTTTTATGTGAATGCCGGAGAAAGTTTACTGCTTAAACCACAGAGTCGGCATATTGGTGAAGGGACATTCCCCGATGATTTAAAATTCTACTGGCTACATTTCGAATTATTGGGGGAGGGGGCTAATCCTGCATTACATAACGCATTTATGACGATTCCTCAGCACACGACGGTGGGTTCTCCGCAATATATTATTTCGTTGTTCCGACAGTTTCTGCATGAGCAGGAAAACAGGCATCGCAGCATTGCGCTTGAGTGTATTTTGTTGCTGATTTTGCAGCAGCTTGCCGCGGCAGCGTCAGGTGATAGCGCCAGCGAAGAGCCGGGGGTTGCGTTAGCCTGGCGGGCGCAGCAAATGATCCGCACGCGCTATCATTTATCGCTTTCGACGTCGCAACTGGCCCGGGAGCTGCACTGTAATGCCGATTATCTCGGGCGGGTATTTCGGCGGGTCTTTAATCTGACGTTAACGGCGTCGATTCATCGCCAACGGATCCTGGCGGCAGAGAAACTGCTGGTGAGTGATTCGCTCCCGCTCCAGGAAGTGGCGCTGCGCTGCGGTTTTAACGAGATAGGGTATTTCAGGCAAGTATTTCGCAAGCATACCGGGCTGACGCCCGCGGGCTGGAAGCGTCGTTATTGTAAGGAGCATATTAACTCCGGGTAATTGACTCGTCATACTTCAAGTTGCCTGTGCGTTGGCTGCGTTCGCTCACCCCAGTCACATAGTTATCTATGCTCCTGGGGACTCGCGAACTTGTCGCTTTCCTGCCACTCGAATTATTTAGAGTACTTATTACCGTGTAATCGAACAATAAAACGTCGGCGTATCATCGTAACTGAACAGATACCCGGTGGCGTTTTCCCGGGTCAACGTCCAGCGAATACCGCGCTCTCTGGAGTAAAAGAAATCGGGGGTATAGGGATATACCGACCCGGCGGTTTTAGGAATCGCGTTGGTCTCGTTTGAGATCATCATCAGCGAATCGCCCTCCCGCCAGAAGTTAAAATCGATTTTATTGCTGGTGGAAATTTCGTTCCCCGACCTGGTGGTATATTTACCTTTGGACTCGTAACTGCCGGTATCGCCGGAAAAGTGAAAATGCATAATCAGATCTTCGGTGCCGCGGTCAGTAACCAGCGTTATCTGGGCTTCGCAGGAGAAATGGTTTTTCTGCCAGTTAACGTAGCCCGCCAGCGCGACCGAGATAACCACCAGTACGATCAGCAGGTTTAACAGAAAGCGCACGTTTTTACTTCTCATTGCCTTCCTCCCGATAAAACCATGATCGGCACTGCGTCCCGCGCTGCGCAATATCTTTATCACAGAGCAAAATAGAGGTTCCCTGCTGCAAACGGTTTATCGTCAGATAGGCCACGGACTCAGCCGTACAGCTTATCGGCGAACGCTGACGGAGCTTATCGAAAACGGCGATGCTGTATTGTGTGCCGGACCATGAGGACCAGACCTGGCAATTTTCCACTTTCCCCGCGTAGGCGTATTCTGCGTAAAGAGGGGAAGGCGACGCGCGCAGCCAATGGTATTCCCCGACAATAAGCACCAGCACAATCGCCAGCAACAAAGAGAGCCGTGAACGCGGTCGCAGCCCGCGAAGCGGTTTTATCACCGGGCGACGCAATGCCTTCGCAGGCCGATGGGTGGGTTCAGTAAGGGGTTCTGCATTTTCTGAAGAAGTAAGAATAAAATCCTGTAATTCACCAGGCGTTATCTGCGCCACGCATTTGAACCCCTGTTTGGGCAGCGTCAGGATCGCTTCTTCGGCCAGCCCTGTGGCCTTGAGCCCTTTTCGCACAGAGGCGATGCTCTGATAAAGGGTATTGGTCGACACGACCGTACCGCGCTTTTGCCATACCTGCTCAAACAACATTTTTTGCGATACCGGTTGCTGCGCATGCTGGATCAGCAAGAGCAGGCAGTCGCTGGCCGGCGCATGTAGCGTGATGCGCCCCGCGGGGTAATTCTCGCGGCGATACAGGCTGTATTGTTCAGGAACGAACAGAATAGTGTCATTGATGAGGAACGCGGTTTTCATGATGTACCCGTACTGAGCGGTGTCTGGAGCCTTATTCGTTCGGTTTACAGCGTTCTGAATCAGAAGAGATCACCTAACTTCACTCCTCTTTTTTACCGCATCTTTTATGCTGAATGCTGGTTACCATGCTACGTGCCAAGGTTACGGTGAATTAAGCGATCTGTCATGAGTATAGATGCCCCAGTCCGGGAAAATATCGCACTTAAGCAGGATATATGACTGTGTTTTTTGTTTATTTTGTTGTTTTATGTTGAGTTGTTACTCTATTGAAACTTTTTGGTGTCATGGCCCGTTATTTTTCATTTGTACGGTATTTTTATCTGCCAATTTGCTGTTGGTTTGGATATTGATGCTGTTTACGCTTCGTTTGGTGAGGGAATTCTTATGTGATGAATATATTGAATGTGATTTTGATTGATTTATATTATCCCTCACAAACAGTAATGAATTTGTTGCAACAATGTGCGGGTGACAATGAGAGATTAACAGAGCATGGGCAGTAATAATGGAATATCAGCTGTATGGATTTATGATTGGAACAGAGATTCATTTCGACATTCATAATCAACGGGTCTATCGCCTGCCATCTCGTCATGCCGATAAAAGCATTGTGTTCGTCACCATTGTGTTTAACAAAACGATGCTGCAGCTTTTTCTCTACCTTCTGATGCACGGACGAAAACGTGCGGTGAGTAAAGATGAGTTGATGCAGAAAATTTGGGAAGAAAACAACCTCAGTTGCTCCTCACAGCGCCTGTGGCAGGTCGTAAACAATCTGACCAAAAAGCTGGAAATACTGGGTTTACCCATCGATTTTATTACCAATATCAAAGGCAGTGGCTACAGAGTTAACTATGAAAGCATCACTCCAGTGTATTGTCGGGATGATGAGTTACCCCAATAAATCAATAAGCATCTAACGTATTGCGCCGGGAGAGTGATGTCCCCCTAAGCGCGTTTCCCTGGATATTCACGTATCCAGGGATTTTTTTATCTGCAATGGATACAGATTTGGTGCCTCATAAATAACGGGATGGTTGTATGAAAATATCATCGTATTTCTTAAATTTAAACACCGGTAAAAAGCTGTCTTTGGGGTTCGTGATAATTATTTTGTTAATGATGGTGATTCTCCTTGCAAGTATTCTGGGGTTGAGAAATATTCAGGATAAAGTCATTAAAAGCGCGACGGGGGTAAAACTCGTCAATGCGCTTTTTGACGCACGGATAAGCCGCACTCAGTATCAATATACCAGCGAAGACGGTTATTTGCAGAAAAACGGCCAGTCTATCGATCGCATGGTTGTGATCCTTGATACATTAAAAAAGCTCGACTGGTCGAAAGATGATAAAAAGTATCTATTAGATACCGAACAGGCAGTGGGTAACTATATTCACGATCGCGCGCCATTTAACGAGGCGATGTCGGCAAAACGCCTGGTTGAGCAGCGTCTGAATTCCGCAATTATTTGTGATTATTCCCGGGAGATTGCAAAACTGAGCGAAAGCGATCAGCTTTCGGGCGATCAACGGCTGTTGGCGGCGCAGGTGGCGTTTATTTTTAATGACATTGACTCGATGCTGTCGGACTTCAAAGTGAAGCCTGCGCCAGAAAATATGGCGGCAATGAAAGCCCGGCTGGCCGAAGGGATGTCACGCACCCGGCAACTGGTGCCGTTTCTCCCGGAAAAAGCGCGTGCAATGGGGGAGGACACACTGAGCAGAATGGCGGTGTATGCCGACAATCTCACGGCCTATCGCGACGCGTGGCGTGCGCTGGACAGTGCGTCGACCGTGCTTACCGCGCGCGCAAATGCGCTCACCCACAGTATTAATGTGCTGCATGACCAGCAAGAGCAGAATATTGAAAACATCGTCAGCCGCGTGGAGTGGGTTATACAGCTGATCGCCCTGGTGGGTATTCTCATCGGTATTCTGCTGGGCTGGGTAATTACCCGGGCGATTACGCGCCCGCTGCTTGAAACCCTGGCGATGGCGCAGCAGATTGCCAAAGGCGACCTGACGCAATCGCTGGAGAGCGACCGGCAGGATGAGCTGGGTAAGATGATGCGGGCCATGTCGCTGATGAACACCAATTTGAAGAATATTATCCATGATGTGCGTAACAGCGTGGATAACGTGGCGCGCTCTTCGACGGAGATTGCCGCAGGCAACGTCGACTTATCCTCACGTACCGAACAGCAGGCGGCGGCCGTAGTGGAAACGGCCGCGAGCATGGAAGAGCTGACCTCAACGGTGGCGTTGAACGCGGAAAATGCCGGGCAGGCGCGTCGGTTATCGGAGCTGGCGGCGCAAAAAGCCGCGCAGGGTTGTCAGGTATCCCGGTCGGTGATTGAGACGATGCGCAATGTGCAGGGGAGCGCGCACCGTATTTCGGAGATTACGACCGTTATCAACGGTATTGCCTTTCAGACCAACATCCTGGCGCTCAACGCTGCCGTTGAAGCCGCCCGGGCCGGAGAGCAGGGGAAAGGCTTCGCCGTGGTGGCAGGCGAGGTTCGCAACCTGGCAAGCCGCAGCGCCCAGTCGGCCAAAGAGATTGAGAACCTGATTCAGGAGTCGGTCGGGTATGTGGATACCGGGTTCCGTCTGGTCGAGCAGGCGGGCAGCGCAATGGCGGAAATTGAAACGTCAGTGGCCCAGGTGCGCGACATCATGAGTGAAATCGCTTCCGCAACCGACGAACAGAGCCGGGGGATTACCCAGATTGCTCAGGCGATGTCGGAGATGGACACCACCACGCAACAGAACGCGGCGCTGGTGGAAGAGTCTTCGGCGGCGGCCAACAGCCTGGAAGAACAGGCGCTGAAGCTGGAAGAGGCGGTGTCGGTATTCCGGGTGTCCAACGATCCACTGCTGACGTCAGGGCCGACGCTTCGCCAGCCTGCGACGCCGAAAGCCCCGGCTAAGCGCCAGGAGGAGAGCTGGACCACGTTCTGAGGAACGCACCCGACAAACACGGCCCGGGAAGCAGGCCCCGGGCCGTGCTGGCGTTTACTGTCCGTAATAGGCGTGTTTGCCGTGTTTGCGCAGATAGTGCTTATCCAGCAGATCCGTCTGCATATCCGGCAACTGCGGCGTCAACTGGCGGGAAAACAGCCCCATATAGGCGCACTCCTCCAGCACCACGGCGTTGTGAACGGCGTCGGCGGCATTTGTACCCCAGGCGAAAGGGCCGTGGGAATGCACCAGTACGGCCGGGATCTGCATCGGGTCAATCTCGCGTTCCGCAAAGGTTTTGATAATGACCTCGCCGGTTTCCAGCTCATACTCGCCGTGAATTTCCGCAGGCGTCATCCGCCGCGTGCAGGGGATCGCGCCGTAGAAATAGTCCGCGTGCGTGGTGCCCCAGGCGGGGAGATCCTGTCCGGCCTGCGACCAGATAGTCGCGTGGCGGGAGTGCGTATGCACAATGCCGCCAATTTCCGTAAAACGGCGATACAGCGCGAGGTGTGTGGGCGTATCCGAAGAGGGTTTTTTATTGCCCTCCACCACCCTGCCGCTGGCAAGCTCGACCACCACCATGTCGTCGGCGGTCATCACCTCGTAGTCCACCCCGGAAGGTTTAATCACCACCAGACCGCGCTCACGGTCGATGGCGCTGACGTTGCCCCAGGTGAAGGTCACCAATTGGTGTGCGGGCAGGGCCAGGTTTGCCGCCAGCACCTCGGCTTTGAGTTGTTCTAACATACCATTCCTCCTTCCTGCATGCGGGCTTCAATCCAGCGGCGGGCCTGAATGATTTCCAGCACCGGCTCTTTGGCCTTTTCCGTCCACATTTCAATTAAAAACGCGCCGCGATAGTTCAGCTTTTGCAGCGTGCTGAAGACGGTGGGGAAATCGACGCAGCCGTCGCCGAAAGGCACGTCGCGAAACTGCCCGGGGCTGTCCGGCGTAACGGGGTAGGTGTCTTTCAGATGGATGGCGGCAATGCGGTCGATGCCGAGGGCGAGTTCCGCGCTAACATCGTTGCCCCAGGCGCTCAGGTTGCCGATATCGGGATAGACGCTGAACCACGGCGAAGCGAGCATCTGATCCCACTTTTTCCACTTGGCGATGGAGTTCATAAAGGCGGTATCCATGATCTCCACGGCGAGCATCACCTGGGCGGCGGCGGCCTGCCCGACGGCCCAGCGCAACCCTTCGGCGAAGCGCTGTTGGGTGCGTTCGTCATGCTCTTCGTAGTAGACGTCGTAACCGGCAAGCTGAATGGTGCGAATGCCTAAATCACGCGCCAGCCTGATGGCCTGGGTCATGATGTCCCGCGCCCGCTCGCGTACCGTCTCATCGCGGCTGCCAAACGGAAAACGACGGTGGGCGGACAGGCACATCGACGGGATCGCCACGCCGGTTTCCAGCATCGCCGCCGTCAGCGACGCGCGCTGTTCGGTGCTCCAGGCGAGCCGGGATAAGCGTTCGTCGGTTTCATCGACCGACATCTCGACAAAATCGAAACCGCAGCTTTTCGCCAGCACCAGCCGCTCCGGCCAGTTGAGGTCTTTCGGCAGCGCTTTTTCGTAGATACCTAACGGATGACGTCTCATGCGCGGTTCCCCCACAGTGTGCGAATTTGCGCGTGGAAATCGGCGGCGACCTGCTCAGGATGCGCCGCGCCCGCCAGCGCCCGACCGGCAATAAAGGCTTTCACGTTGATGTCTTTAAACAACGCCAGGTCGGCGGGGGTAATACCGCCGGTGATGGACAGCGAAAGGCCGATATCCGACAGCGCTTTCATCCGCGCGAGGTCGGCCTCGCTCCACTGCTGCCCGCTTGCCTGGGCATCGCGGCCGCGGTGATAAATGGCCTGACGAATACCGATGCGATACCAGTCGCGGGCGTCATCCAGCGTCCAGTTGCCGAACAGCTCCATCTGGATTTCGCCGCCGTGTTCCCGCGCCACCTGATGGCCTTTCTCCACGGTCGCCAGCGGCGCCGCGCAGATGATCGTCATCCAGTTGGCACCCGCGGCAAACGCCTGCTGCGCCAGGGTTTCTCCGGCGTCGGCCACCTTCCAGTCGGCGACGAGGGTTTTGCCAGGACACTGCTGGCGCAGCGCCCGCAGCGCGTTCAGCCCCTCTGTCAGGCATAAAAGGGTGCCTGCCTCGACAATATCGACATGGTCTTTCAGGCGCGCCGCGTCGCGCTGGGCTGCGTCAAGCGAGGTGTGATCGAGAGCGAGCTGCAGTAACGGTCGGCTCATAAGTGGTGCTCCTTAATCCGGGCGTGATAGCCCTGTAGTGCGGAAATTAACAGCTGATAGCGCTGGTATTTGCGCTGATAGGCGACATGGGCGTCGGGGTCGGGTTGCAGCGTGCGGATATCGTGACGGATAGCGCGCTGCGCTTCGCGGAAATCACGCCAGACGCCGGTGCCGGTGAGCGCCGCCAGCGCGGCGCCGAAGCAGCCGGTCTCCTCCACCTGCGGCAGTTCGACCGGCAGGCCGCTGACGTCGGCAAGCATCTGCATCCAGACGTCGGAGTGCGTCGGCCCGCCAGTGACGCGCAGCGCCTGCACGTTGTCGAACCTTTCCCGCATGCGGTTGAGGTGGGTCATATGGCAGAACACCACCCCCTCATATACCGCCTGCAGCAGATGGGCGCGGGTGTGGATAGCCTGCATGCCGTAAAAACCGCTGGTCATCTCCAGCCCGGCGTTGCTGCCGTACAAGAAAGGGAGAAACAGCAGGTCGCTGCCCGCTTTCGGCAGCGAGGCGACAAGGCGGTTTATGTCGGCAAACGAGAGCTCGCCCCACTGGGCCGTCAGCCATTCGAGATTGCCGGAAGACGTTGGGCTGGCCTCATGCACGATGTACTGGCCGTCATTGACGTAGCGACCGTACACATACGGGTGCGGCTCGCGGCGGCGGATACCGTCAGAGATACCGCTGGTGACCGCCCAGGTTCCCATGACCGCGTTCAGCCGCTGTTCATCCTGCAACCCTGCGCAAAGCGCGGTGGAAACCACGTCAAACAGCCCGCCGACGACGGGAGTTCCCGCCGCGAGACCGGTCAGCGCGGCCGCCTGAGGCGTGATTTCCCCGCAGATGTCGGCGGAGCCCACCACTGGCGGCAGCGCATCGTTAATCTCGCTGATGCCAAGCCAGGCGGTGAGCTGAGGGTCGTATCCCCCTTGCGCCATGTTGTAGAGGTTCGACTCGGAGATATTGCTCTCCTCGCAGCCTTTCACCCCGGTGAGCTGCAGGCGCAGCCAGTCGTGGGCCATCATCACGCAGCCTATCCGCGCGTAACGCTGCGGCTCGTTTTCTTTCACCCAGCGCAGCAGCGACACCGGATGGCCGGTCCACAGCGTCTGGCGGGTATGGGGATAGAGTTTTTGCGGGATGCCGTCCTGTTGCCAGCGGTGAACCAGCGCCATCGCCCGTCGGTCGGATGACAGCATGGCGTTGCCCAGCGGCTGATCCTGCTTATCGAGCAAAAACAACCCTTTGCCCTGCGCGGAGATGCCGACGCCTTTTATCTGCGCGCCGTTCACCTGCCGCTGGCGCAGCAGGCTGGCGATGGTGTCGGCGCAGGTCTGCCAGAGCGCGTGCATATCGCGCTCGGCGTAGCCCGGCACCGGGCTCAGGGTTTGCAGCGCCTGGCGCGTGATGCCGTGTTCGCGCCCCTGGCTATCGTACAAACCGGCTTTCAGATAAGTACCGCCACAATCGATACCCAGCCAGAAGGTCTCATGTTCACTCATCGGTTGGCCTCGTGATGATTAAGCGGCGCGTTTGCGCGGCTCGGCGGGTGTCGCCGTGTTGCCGGTCGCATCGCATTTCCCGGGCAGCAGCAGAGCAAGTATCGACGCCAGCGCCAGCGAGATAGCCAGGCAGTAAACCCCGGCATCTTTGCTGTAGAGCGTGATCAGCACGCCGACGGCATACGGGCCGCAGAAGCCGCCCAGGTTGCCCAGCGCATTGATCACACCGCGCGCGCCGCCCGCCATCTCGGCGCTGAACAGCCGCGCCGGAATGGTCCAGAACACGCCTGCAGCAGACTGCAAAAAGAAACCGCAGCCGACGAGGGCGGCATAGGCCATCCAGATATGGGCCTTCAGAGCAACCGACAGGAACATGCACAGCGCGAAGCCGATAAGCGGCAGGGAGACGAACAGCTTGCGCTTGCCGGTCCGGTCGGAGAGCGATGAGAACAGGAACATCCCGGCAATGGCGCCGACGTATGGCAGGATGGCGAGCACGCCCACCTGGCCGATGCTGGTGTGGGTCAGCTCTTTGAGGATGGTCGGCAGCCACAGGGTGTAGCCATAAATACCAGTCTGGTAGAAGAAGTTAAGCGCGATCAGCTGCCACATCGTTTTGTCGGAAAGCACGGCGCTGAGCGAGGCGTTTTTGACCTCTTTTCCGGCGATAGCCTGCTGCTCGGCGGCAAGCGTGGTCACCAGGTAGTTTTTTTCCGCCTCGCTTATCCAGCGCGCCTCCTGCGGACGGTCGTAAACCGTCAGCGCCCAGAGCGTCAGCACCACCACTGACAGCAGGCCTTCGATGATAAACAGCCAGCGCCAGTCGAGCGCGGTGATTATCCAGCCCGAGAGCGGCGCGGTGATGATCCCGGCGATGGGGACGAACATAATCACGATCGCGTTAGCGCGGCCGCGCTCGGCGTCCGGGAACCAGTTGCTGATCATCGTCAGCACCACGGGCAGCATCCCGCCCTCCGCCACGCCAAGCAGGAAGCGCAGCGCCAACAACTGATACTGGCTGGTGATGAAACCGGTTAAGACGGAGATGACTGCCCAGGCGACCAGCGACCAGCCGATAAACGTCTTGCCGCTGCCGTGAACGGCGATTTTACCGCCCGGCACCTGCAAGAACAGGTAGCCGATAAAGAAAATACCGCCCGCCAGTCCGGCCATGGTGGCGGAAATACCTAATTCCTGATCCATGCCGCCCGGCATCGCAAACGCAATATTGACGCGGTCCATATACGAAATAATGCAGGCGATCAGAATGGGGGGGATTATTCTTAACCAACGCTGACGCGGAATATCCGCCGATGAAAGAGATGTAGAGCTGTTCATAATCAGAGTCTCAGTTAGAGGTAAAATGTTTTTATTGTTATTGCGTGGCGATATTCATCGCCTGAATGCCATCACGTAATATCCCGACACGATGGTCGATATCCGCCAGCGGATCGATTTCCAGTAATTTAATACCGGAAAACAGCAGCGTGGCGGACCCTGCCGCGGCGAAGACCTCGCGGGCGCGTTCTGCGGTGAGCAGGCTTTCCGGGCAGCCAGGCGCAAAGGGGGCGTGCAGATCCTGCCAGTCGCCATAAGCGCCGGACGCGGTGGTGCCGGAGAACATCAGCGCGCCGAGTTTTGCCGCCTGGCGTACCGCCGCCGCCTGTTCTGCGGGCATCGCCGGGTCGCGCCCCTCGATGGCCGAGCGCGCCCAGTTGATACAGACGCTGATGTCGTATCCGGCAATGACCTCCAGCACATTCGCCAGCGGTAAGAACCCTTTGCGCGGCGCGGGCTGATTCATGGCGTCGCAGTGCTCCAGCACCAGTTCGCAATCCCAGCCCCAGCCGGTTATCTCGTTTATCGAACGGGCGAAGGCGTCGGTAGCCTGCGTAATGCTGGCATTGCCCGCCAGCGGCGCTGCCTGTAACTCCAGGGCGATGATTTTGCCGGGAAAACGGGCGTTCACCGTTGTGATTTTGCGGTGCAGATGGCGATACCACTCTACGCAGGCGCGGCGCTGGGCTTCATCGCTGGAGGCAAGCCCGAAACCGCCGTCGTCGGCGCGTCGGCGCATGGTTTCCATAATCGCCGTCACCACTATCTGCCAGTCGCCGGGGGTGTGCCTGAATAACCACTCGTCGCCGAACGGATGTAACTGCTCAAGGCACGGTTGTTCGAGTCCGCGAATATGCGGCGTGTCAGCCAGTTGCCGCCAGAAGGCGACCTCTTCATTTTCGCTTCTTTGATGAAACGACGGCGCGCAGGGATACGCACCGATAATATAACCGGCGTTTCCTGTCTTCATTTTTTTGCTCCTGCGTTAACGAATTAATTCAGTGCGGAAAGGGCCACCTTGACGACAATTTTACGGATTGGCGTTTCCCGGTTTTTATTACACCCGGGGCGATGAACATCCTGCGGGAAAAATATCGCGTAGCTTCCCGGCACCATTTCAAAAAATGATTCGTTCTCACTGTCCTGGTAATAAATAATGTCGCGCGTTTCCAGCAACGCTTCGCTCACCACGTTGTTGCCGGTATCAATGGCGATACCGATTTCCTCTTCGCCCCAGGCCAGAAACTGGATATCAAGATATTGACGATGCACTTCCGGCTTCAGCATGTGGCGAGGTCGGGTGGTGAGATCGAGGATCTGCGCATAAATGTCGCGGCCCTCAATTTCGACCACGCCCGGCTCAAGGGCGCGGAAATCAGTACTGCGTAAAAACGCCAGCGCTTTTTCAATCGCCGCCGGGAACTGGCAAGGATTCGGCTGAGAAATGTGGCCAAATATCATAATATTGCCCTCACAGCGCCTGAATCTTCGCCCACACGCTATCGTCAACGGTGATGCCGTTGCGACGGTTTTCCGCCTGCATGCGGGTGAACTCGTGCCCCGGCAGGCGAATCGCGACGTTTTCATCTGCGCGTTCGGCGCTGGTGATGAAATCCATAATGCGTTTCAGCTTGGCGTCGCGAGTGGCGCCGTCGATCAGGCGGTCGACCTCAATGGCGATGAAAATCTGCGAAACACCGTACTCATCGCTGTTATCTTGCGTAACCTCCGCGACTGATGCGCCGTCCGACAACAGGGTGGCTATCATATCCAGCACGATGGAGAGCCCGGACCCCTTCCAGTAGCCCATCGGCAGAATGCGGCGGTTTTTCTCGATAACACCAGGCTCGCGGGTGAGGTTGCCGTCATCGTCGAAGCCGCCGTCAACCGGCAGTTGGCGCCCGGCGAGGCGGTTCACTTCCAGCATGCCGTAAGAGAACATCGACATCGACATATCCACCATGGTGATGGGATTGCCCGGGATCGCGACGATCAGCGGGTTGGTGCCGATGCGGCACTCTTTGGCGCCCCACGGCGGCATTACGGCTATCGAGTTGGTCCAGCAAATGCCGATGTAGCCCTGTTCCGCCGCCTGCCAGCCGTAGCTGCCGCCGCGCATCCAGTGGTTGGCGTTACGCAGCGCCACCAGGCCGATGCCATGATCCGCCGCCAGCGAAATGGCCCGGTCCATCATCGTTTTCGCCGTCAGGTTGCCGATGGCGCGCTGGGCATCCCACTGCTCGATGGCGCCAAGGGTGGTGATGCGCTTCGGCTGCGCGTCGGGAATGATATCGCCGTTGTCGAGCTGCTGAATAAAGCGCGGGAAGCGGTTTACGCCGTGGGAGTAAACGCCTGACTCGGTGGTGCGCGCGAACATTTCGGCGCAGGCTTCCGCTGTTTCCGCCGCCACGTGACGTTTTAGCAGCACACGTTCAAATTCGGCTTTCAGTTCTGCAAAGCTCAGTAACATACTGATTCTCCCATTTTTGTTTGTTTCGCATAGTGAAATTGAATTTCACTAAACGTCGTGAGGTTGTCAAAACGCGCCGATGACGAAGCGTCGGCGCGCGATAGTCAGTCAGAATTCAGCGCCGGATCCGCGCGCTATGAAGAGTGCTATGCAAGCTTTAAATTTCACTATGCGAAATCTGATTTCAAATATAACGATCAATTTTTGACAAATCAACGGCTGACGATTCTTTTGAAATCTATTAAAATCAATGCATTGTGATTTTTCTGTCCAGATCGTGAACTGAAACACACTTTGCGCTACCATCAGAGCGCGATGAAAAGGAGAGAGGCTCAATGAGCGTAAAAGAGAGTGAGATGACGCAGGATAAAGAGCGGCCTGCGGGCAGCCAGAGCTTGTTCCGCGGCCTGATGCTGATTGAAATCCTCAGCAATTATCCTAACGGCTGCCCGCTGGCGCACCTTTCTGAGCTTGCCGGGCTGAACAAAAGCACCGTCCACCGTCTGCTGCAGGGGCTACAGTCCTGCGGTTACGTGACGCCTGCACCTGCGGCGGGGAGCTATCGCCTGACCACCAAGTTTATTGCCGTCGGACAGAAGGCGCTGTCATCGCTCAATATTATTCACGTGGCGGCGCCGCACCTTGAGGCGCTGAACCTGACGACGGGGGAGACCGTGAACTTCTCCAGCCGCGAGGACGATCACGCCATTCTGATTTATAAACTGGAGCCGACTACCGGGATGCTGCGCACCCGCGCCTATATCGGCCAGCACATGCCGCTGTACTGCTCGGCGATGGGCAAACTGTACCTGGCGTTCGGTCATCAGGATTACGTGCAGGCGTACTGGCAGAGCCATGCCCAGGAGATTCAGCCGCTCACCCGTAATACCATCACCGGGCTGCCCGCGATGCACGACGAGCTGGCGCAAATCCGTGAGCGCAATATGGCGATGGACCGGGAAGAGAACGAGCTGGGCGTCTCTTGTATCGCCGTGCCGGTATTCGATATTCACGGCCGCGTGCCGTACGCGATTTCGATTTCACTGTCCACCTCGCGCCTCAAGCAGGTCGGCGAGAAGAACCTGCTGAAGCCGCTTTGCGATACGGCGAATGCGATTTCGCGGGAGCTGGGATTTACCGTGCGCGGCTAAGCGCACGGTCATTGTGGGGCAGGGTTACAGCTGGTTATTGCGTTAACAATGGCTTTCTTGCCAGGCGGTTTCTATTTCTTCCGCGAGGATTTTGACGCCTGCCTCAATCTTTTCAGGGGCAGGGACATAGTTCATGCGCATGCACTGATGCGTGTGCGGCCAGGGTTTATCGAGCCCCGGGAAAAAGTAGTCGCCGGGCACCATCAACACGCCGCGTTTTTTCAGACGCTGGTAGAGCAGTTCGGTGGTGATAGGCAGGTCTTTAAACCACAGCCACAGGAAGATTGCCCCTTCCGGTTTATGGATCAGGCAGCGCTCCTGCGGCAGATAGCGGCGGATAATGGTGATCGTTTCCTGTACCCGCTGAAAGTAAAACGGCTTAATGACCGTTTCCGACAGGCGCAGCAGATCGTTGCGTTTAATCATTTCGCACATCATCGCCGGGCCAATGCCGCCAGGCGCAAGGCTGATAATCCCGTTCATATTGCTGATGGCGCTGATGATTTTCTCATTGGCGATAATAATCCCGCAGCGACTGCCCGGCAGGCCAAGCTTGGACAGGCTCATGCACAGGACGATATTCGGGTTCCACAATGGGCGCGCCTCGCTAAAGATAATGCCCGGGAAGGGAACGCCGTAGGCATTATCGATAACCAGCGGAATACCGTGCTGGTTCGCCAGCGCGTCGAGCTTCATCAGCTCATCGTCGGTGATCACGTTACCGGTCGGGTTGGTCGGGCGGGAAACGCAGATCATCCCGGTCTCTTCGGTCACCCGCAGGTGCTCAAAATCGACGTGGTATTTAAACTGGCCTTCCGGCAGCAGCTCGATATTGGGTCGGGCGGAGACGAACAGATCCTCTTCCAGGCCGGAATCCGCGTAGCCGATGTATTCCGGCGCCAGCGGGAACAGCACCTTACGTGTGGTGCCGTCGGCGCGGCGTCCGGCGAACAAGTTGAACAAGTAGAAAAACGCGCTCTGGCTGCCGTTTGTCAGCGCAATATTCTGTGGCTCAATATCCCAACCCAGTTCCTGACGCAGCATCTGCGCCAGCGCCGCCAGCAGTTCCGTCTTCCCCTGCGGGCCATCGTAATTGCATAGCGCGTCAGTGACTTTTCCACTTTCCAGCATCTCTGCCAGCAGCTGCTGGAAGTAATCGTTCATCTGCGGGATCTGCGCGGGGTTGCCGCCGCCGAGCATGATAGCGCCCGGGGTGCGCAGTCCGTCGTTAAGGTCTTCCATCAGACGGGTAATCCCGGAATGACGGGTGAATTTGTCGCCGAAGAGTGAGAATGTCATAGCAGGTGTTCTGTTGGTTTTACTGATGAAGTGGCTCACCATAACCCCGGCGTCAGTGCGGTGCAAATCGAAGGGGGAATACCCCCTTGGTTATTTGTTCTGCTTATCTATAGATGGCTGGCGTTTTATGCCAGTCATCTGCGGCGGTTGGTCAGGGCTGTCGTCATCGCCGTTGTTGCCGCGGTTCGCGACGCGCCGGAAGTGTGACAACACCCCAATAATTACAGGTATTTACCCTGAGTCAGGCAATTTGTGCGTGACATAGTTTCGGAATTGGACTATTTCTTTGGGTGCGCCAACGGTCTATTTTTGATACAATATGAGATGCAGTTCTCAGTTTTGAGATAAATTAAAGTGTTGGAACGTATAAATCCGACCAGGAGATCTAATGATATCGACTCCCATTCGACGATATGGGGCTACGATACTCATGTTGCTTACCTGTGTATTTTCAGGTGAGGTGCTGGCAAAGACGCACACCACAACAGCGAGTCATCAAGCCCCGGTAACAAAGACAAGTAGTATCAAGGTTAGCAGTAAACAAGAGTATTCTCGCAATAGTGTAAAGAGCAGCCCACTTCCTGATTTGCGACAATACCCTTCCGGAACACCAAGGAAAAAAGCGTTTCTCCGGACAGTGATGCCTTATATTACCAGCCAGAATGCGGCGATTACCGCCGATCGTAACTGGCTTGTGTCAAAACAGTACGATGCCCGTTGGTCGCCGACCGAACGCGCGCGTATGAAAGATATCACCCAGCGCTATAAGGTCAGCTGGTCCGGGAACACGCGTAAGATCCCGTGGAACTCGCTGCTTGAGCGTGTGGATATCATTCCTGGCAGCATGGTGGCGACCATGGCCGCAGCAGAAAGCGGCTGGGGTACCTCTAAACTGGCGCGTACCAACAACAATCTGTTTGGTATGAAATGCGGTAAAGGCAACTGCCAGAATGGGCCGGGCAAGGTGAAAGGGTACTCGCACTTCTCTTCTGTGAAAGAGTCGGTCGAAGCCTACGTGGTGAATCTGAACACCCATCCGGCCTACTCGTCCTTCCGTAAGTCCCGCGCGCAGCTGCGCAAGACGGACCAGGAAGTGACCGCCAGCACGATGATCCACAAGCTGAAAGGCTATTCAACGCGCGGGTCGAGCTACAACAACTACCTGTTCAGTATGTATCAGGATAACCAGCGTCTGATTGCGGCGCATATGTAATCGCGCAGTACGCTGAAAGAGAAAGACGCCTTCCATCGGAAGGCGTCTTTGTTTTATATCAGGGCTTCCCCGAAGCGTTCCCGGTACTCCTTTGGCGTGGTGTCGTACTCTTTTTTGAACACCGAATAGAAATACTGTAGCGACGGGTAGCCGCACATCTGCGAGATTTCGTTAATCGCCAGCGACGTGGACACCAGCAGGCTGCGCGCTTTCTCCAGCTTTTCGCTGTGGATCACCGCATGGATGGTTTCCCCTACCTCTTCCTTAAAGCGCTTTTCCAGATTCGAACGCGAGATGCCGACAGCGTCCAGCACCTGCTCCACCTTGATCCCCTTACAGGCGTTGTTGCGAATGTAGTGCATGGCCTGGATAACCGCCGGGTCGTCCAGCGAGCGGTAGTCGGTCGAGCGGCGCTCCACTACGCGCACCGGCGGCACCAGTAGGCGCTGGAGCGGCAGCGGCTCATCATCCAGCAGACGGTGCAACAGCTTCGCCGCCTGATAGCCCATCTGCCGCGTGCCCTGCGCGACGGAGGAGAGCGCCACGCGGGACAGGTAGCGCGTCAGCTCTTCGTTATCGATCCCGATGACGCACAGCTTTTCCGGCACCGGAATATGCAGATGCTCGCAGGCTTGCAGGATATGGCGGGCACGTGCGTCGGTAACGGCAATAATGCCCGTCTGCGGCGGCAACGTTTGCAGCCAGTCGGCAAGGCGGTTTTGCGCGTGCTGCCAGTTCTCCGGCGCGGTTTCCAGCCCCTGATAGACCACGCCACGGTATTTCTCCCTGGCGACCAGCTGGCAAAACGCATACTCGCGCTCCACTGCCCAACGCTTGCCGCTGGAGACCGGCAGCCCGTAAAACGCAAAGCGGTGAACGCCTTTATCTTTGAGATGCAGGAACGCGCTTTCAACCAGCGCGGCGTTGTCGGTGGCAATGTAGTGAACCGCCGGATACTGCTCCGGGCGATGGTAAGAACCGCCGATGCCGATAATAGGCACCTTCACGTCGGCCAGCAGCGCTTCAATTTCGGGGTCGTCATAGTCAGCGATGACGCCATCCCCGAGCCACTCTTTGATATTTTCGATTCGGGCGCGAAAATCCTCTTCAATGAAGATATCCCATTCCGACTGCGACGCCTGCAGGTATTCACCCACTCCTTCAACCACCTGACGGTCATAGGCTTTGTTGGCGTTAAACAGCAGCGTGATGCGGTGACGCTTCTCAAACATGGTGTGTTTCCTGATAAAACCACGATGGCGATACCGCTGAGTATCGCCATCTTTGCAACGCGCGTCGCGATCAGGCTCGCCGTTTTGTGGCGGAGTCCATCCAGACCGCCAGGAGCAGAATGGCGCCCTTGACGATGTACTGCCAGAAGGTGGGGACGTCCATCATACTCATGCCGTTATCCAGCGAGGCCATAATAAATGCGCCCATTACCGCGCCGGCAACGCTGCCGACCCCGCCCGCCAGGCTGGTGCCGCCGATAACGCAGGCGGCGATGGCATCCAGTTCGGCAATGTTCCCCGCCGACGGCGAGCCTGCGCCAAGACGCGAGCTCAGGATAAGCCCGGCGATCGCCACCATCAGGCCGTTAATCGCAAAGACGGCGAGCTTGGTGCGTTCGACGTTGATCCCCGACAGTCGCGCGGCCTCAAGGTTGCCGCCGATGGCGTAGATCCGGCGGCCAAAGGCGGTGCGGGTGGCCATGAACATGCCGCCGAGCAGCAGCAGCGCGAGCAGCAGCACTGGCGTCGGCACGCCGCGATAGTCGTTGAGCATCCAGATGGCGCCCAGCACAATGACCGCGGTTAACGACTGGCGCCCCACCACGCCCGTTGACGCAGGCGTCTCCAGTCCCAGCGCCTGGCGACGCATCCGCCCGCGCCACTGCCAGGCGACGAACAGCATCAGTCCCAGCACGCCGAGGATAAAGCCGATGCCGTCCGGTAAATAGCTCTGACCGATCTGCGACATGGCGGCGCTGGTCGGTGATACCGTTGTGCCGTTGGTGATACCGATGAGGATGCCGCGAAACGCCAGCATTCCCGCGAGGGTAACAATAAATGATGGCACCTTACGATAGGCCACCCACCATCCGTTCCACGCCCCCAGCAGCAGACCCAGCACCAGCGTTACGATAACCGTCAGCGGTAGCGGCCAGCCGAACCAGACGTCAAAAATCGCCGCGACGCCGCCGAGCAGACCCATCATCGACCCGACTGACAGGTCGATTTCCGCCGAGACGATCACAAACACCATCCCGACGGCCAGAATGCCGGTGATGGCGGTCTGGCGCAGCAGGTTGGAGACGTTGCGCGCGCTGAGGTAAGCGCCGTCGGTGGTCCAGGTGAAGAACAGCATGATCGCGATAATGGCGGCAATCATGACGAAAACCTGAAGGTTGAGGTTTTTTAGCCCGGCGAAGGCGGCGGGGGCCTGCGTGTTGAGCTTAAGTTCAGACGGGGTATTTTTCGACATGACGTTCGCTCCTCAATGCGGCTTCCATCACCTGCTCCTGGGTCAGATGGTCGTTGACCAGGTTGGCTTTCAGTTTACCTTCATGCATCACCAGCACGCGGTCGCTCAGGCCAAGCACTTCCGGCAGTTCGGAAGAGATGACGATAACCGCGATACCCTGTTGCACCAGTTGATTAATCAGTTTGTAGATTTCGTACTTCGCGCCGATATCGATACCACGCGTCGGCTCGTCGAGGATCAGAATGCGCGGGTTGAGCAGCAGGCAGCGGGCGAGAATCGCCTTTTGCTGGTTTCCGCCACTCAGGCGGCCAATGGCCAGATCCTGCGATGACGTTTTGACCTTAAGGCGCTGGATAGACTGTAAAATACAGTGCTGTTCCGCGGCATCGTTCAGGCTGCTTAATGGGCCGGTAAACTGGTCCAGCGCCGCGAGCGTAATGTTTTTCCCAACCGCCATCACCGGGACGATACCGTCTTTCTTGCGGTCTTCCGGCACCATCGCGATGCCGTGGGCGATAGCCTGCTGGCAGTTGGTGATTTTCACCGGCTCGCCGTCGATGAAAATTTGCCCCTCCCAGCGTCCGCGCCAGACGCCGAACAGACACTGCACTGCCTCGGTACGCCCGGCGCCGACCAGCCCGGCGACGCCGAGGATCTCGCCGCGCTTGAGCGTAAAGGAGATATCGTTAACCCGTTTAATGTGCCGGTTAACCGGGTGCCAGGCCGTCAGGTGCTCGACCCGCAGAATCTCCTCGCCGTGCTCGTGCGGATCGTTGGGGTACAGCGCGGTCAGTTCGCGTCCGACCATCATGGTGATGATGTCGTCTTCGCTCATACCGCTGGCGTCGCGGGTGCCGATATGCTGGCCGTCGCGAATCACGCAGATGGTGTCGGAAATGGCTTTGACCTCGTTGAGCTTGTGCGAAATATAAATACAGGCAATGCCGTGGTGCTGCAGGTCGCGAATAATATTCAGCAGCACCGCCGTCTCCTGTTCGGTCAGCGAGGCCGTGGGTTCATCAAGGATCAGTAATCGCACCTGCTTGTTCAGGGCCTTGGCGATTTCGACCAACTGCTGCTGGCCGAGACCGAGGTCGCCGACGCGGGTGTTGGGGGAAATCGGCAGGCTCACCTGCGCCAGCAGCTTCTCGCAGCGCAGGGTCATCTGGTCATAGTCGAGCACCCCATGCCGGGTAATTTCGGTCCCGAGAAAAATATTTTCCAGCACGGTTAAATGCTTAACCAGCGCCAGCTCCTGGTGGATGATGGCGATACCTTTACGTTCGGTATCGCGAATATGGGTCGCCTGCAACGGTTCGCCAGAAAACACAATGTCGCCGTCGAAGGTACCGTGCGGATAGATGCCGCACAGCACTTTCATGAGTGTGGATTTTCCGGAACCATTTTCGCCGCACAGCGACACCACTTCGCCGGCGTTCAGGCGCAGGCTGACGTTATCGATAGCTTTTACCGCCCCGAAGGTTTTGGTAATGCTCTTCATTTCAAGTAAATAAGGCATACATGCTCCACGTCTTTCGGAACACCGTAATGCCCCCGTGAGGGGGGCAACAGCAATTACAGGTCGCTCTTCTTGTGGAAACCGTCTTTGATCACGGTTTCGTCGATGTTGCTCTTATTCACTTCAATCGGCGTCAGCAGGCGGGCGGGTACCTCTTTCAGGCCGTTATTGAGCGTGGCGTCAGATTTCGGCTGCTGGCCGTTACCGAGCTCGACGGCGATTTCCGCTGCGGTGGTGGCGAGCTGGGTGATCGGCTTGTAGACCGTCATGGTCTGCGTACCCTGCATAATGCGCTTCACGCCAGCCAGGTCGGCGTCCTGACCGGATATCGCCACTTTGCCCGCCAGCCCCTGCGCGCTCAGCGCCTGAATAGCGCCGCCTGCAGTTGCATCGTTAGAAGCGACCACCGCGTCGATTTTGTTATTGTTCGCCGTGAGCGCATTTTCCATAATTTTCAGCGCGTTTTCCGGTAACCAGCCGTCGGCCCACTGGTCGCCGACCACTTTTATTTTGCCGCTGTCGATATACGGTTTTAAGACTTTCATCTGTCCGGCGCGGAACATCTTGGCGTTGTTATCCACCGGCGAACCGCCCATTAGGAAATAGTTGCCCGTCGGTACCTTATTCACCAGGCTCTGAGCCTGCATCTCGCCGACTTTTTCGTTATCAAATGAGATATAGAAATCGATATCTGCATTATTAATCATACGGTCATAGGCCAGAACTTTAATACCTTCCTGCTTGGCTTCTTTAATTACGTTACTTAATACCTGGCCGTTATAAGGAATAATAACAAGCACATCGACGCCGCGATTGATCATATTTTCAATCTGCGACATTTGGGTTTCTTCGTTGCCATTGGCGGATTGTACAAATACTTTTGCACCCAACGATTCTGCTTTGCTGACAAAAATATCGCGGTCTTTCTGCCAGCGTTCGAGGCGCAGGTCATCGATGGCCATGCCGATTTTGACTTCTTTGGCGATGCCCGCCATGCTGGTTAACAGAAGCGACGAGGCGCAAAGGGTGAGGCAAAGGTTCTTTATCTTCATAATCTTAATACCTTTTGTAGGGTTATCGAGAGAGCGATAAAAGAAACTGGCACGACGTATACGCAGCAAATTTTTAACATGTGAGATGAATCTGGCAATTACAGATTTTTATCTTCTGGTTATGATATTTGGTTTATTTCCCAATTTATGACCGTGATCTGATTTTAATACCGGGTGGGTGGTGTCAACTGGGCAATATTTTGCGACCCAGTGCACGTTTGTGGATTCTCTTAATCGCAGTGTGAAATAACGTAATTGAGCGCGGCGAAATCAGCACACAGTATTACTGCACAATCTGATATTTGCCGCGTCCTGATAATGGAGTTCAATTATGCAAGCTTATTTCGATCAACTCGAACGTGTTCGTTATGAAGGCCCGAAAACGCAAAATCTGCTGGCGTTTCGCCACTACAACCCGGATGAACTGGTGCTTGGCAAGCGCATGGAAGATCACCTGCGTTTCGCCGCCTGCTACTGGCACACCTTCTGCTGGAATGGGGCGGATATGTTCGGCGTGGGGTCGTTCGATCGCCCGTGGCAGCAGCCCGGCGAAGCGATTGCCCTGGCGAAGCGTAAAGCCGACGTGGCCTTTGAGTTCTTTCACAAGCTGAATGTGCCGTACTACTGCTTCCATGACGTCGACGTCTCCCCGGAAGGCGCCACGCCCAAAGAGTACCTGAATAATTTTGCGCAGATGGTCGACGTGCTGGCGGAAAAACAGCAGCAAAGTGGCGTGAAGCTGCTGTGGGGCACGGCAAACTGCTTTACCAACCCGCGCTATGGCGCTGGCGCGGCCACCAACCCGGACCCGGAAGTCTTCAGTTGGGCGGCGACCCAGGTGGTGACCGCCATGAACGCCACCCATAAGCTGGGCGGGGAAAACTACGTGCTGTGGGGCGGTCGCGAAGGGTATGAAACGTTGTTGAACACCGACCTGCGTCAGGAGCGCGAGCAGCTTGGCCGCTTCATGCAGATGGTGGTCGAGCACAAGCACAAGACGGGTTTTCGCGGTACGCTGCTGATCGAGCCGAAGCCGCAGGAGCCGACCAAGCACCAGTACGACTATGACGTCGCCACCGTGTACGGCTTCCTGAAGCAGTTTGGTCTGGAAAAAGAGATCAAAGTGAACATCGAAGCAAACCACGCCACGCTCGCGGGCCACTCGTTCCATCACGAAATCGCTTCGGCGATCGCGCTTGGCGTGTTTGGCTCGGTAGATGCTAACCGCGGCGACGCGCAGCTTGGATGGGATACCGATCAGTTCCCGAACAGCGTGGAAGAAAACGCGCTGGTGATGTATGAAATCATCAAAGCGGGCGGCTTCACCACCGGCGGTCTGAACTTTGACGCCAAGGTACGCCGTCAGAGTACCGATAAATACGATCTGTTCTACGGTCATATCGGCGCGATGGACACGATGGCGCTGGCGCTGAAAGTGGCGGCGCGGATGATTGAAGACGGCGAGCTGGATAAGCGCGTGGCGCGCCGCTACGCGGGCTGGAACGGTGAACTTGGGCAGCAAATCCTCAAAGGGCAGATGTCGCTCGCCGAGATTGCCAGGTACGCTGAACAGCATAACCTGGCGCCGCAGCACCACAGCGGTCACCAGGAGCTGCTGGAAAACCTGGTCAATCATTACCTGTTCGACAAGTAAATTACCACTGCGCCACGGTTTCCGTGGCGCGACGTTAAGGAGTCGTCGCTATGTATATCGGGATCGATCTGGGCACCTCCGGGGTAAAGGTTATCCTCGTAGGCGAGCAGGGCGAGGTGATTGCCTCGCAGACCGAAAAATTAACCGTTTCGCGCCCGCATCCGCTATGGTCTGAGCAGGATCCCGAGCAGTGGTGGCAGGCCACGGATACCGCCATGAAGGCGCTCGCGGCGCAGCATTCGCTGCGCGAGGTCAGGGCGTTAGGCATTGCCGGGCAGATGCATGGCGCCACGCTGCTGGATAA
The DNA here is from genome assembly GCF_019237635.1 of Pluralibacter sp. GTDB lineage: Bacteria > Pseudomonadota > Gammaproteobacteria > Enterobacterales > Enterobacteriaceae > Enterobacter_B. The sequence continues at coordinate 10,852 of NZ_JAFAGS010000183.1, read as the reverse complement.
ACAGCAGCGCGTCCTGCGCCCGGCGATTTTATGGAACGACGGACGCTGCGCCGAAGAGTGCGCGCTGCTGGAAGCGGCGGTGCCGCGTTCGCGTGATATTACCGGCAACCTGATGATGCCGGGCTTTACCGCGCCAAAATTGCTGTGGGTGCGGCGCCATGAGCCAGACGTCTTCCGTCAGGTCGACAAGGTGCTGTTGCCAAAAGATTATTTGCGTCTGCGCATGACCGGCGTGTTCGCCAGCGATATGTCCGATGCGGCGGGAACGCTGTGGATGGATGTGGCGAAGCGCGACTGGAGCGACGAGATGCTGGCGGCGTGCGGGCTTCGCCGCGATAACATGCCGACGCTGTTTGAGGGTTGCGATATGACCGGCACCCTGCTGCCCGAGGTGTCGCAGGCCTGGCAGATGCCCGTCGTCCCTGTTGTGGCGGGCGGCGGCGACAACGCTGCGGGCGCCGTCGGCGTGGGGATGGCCGATGCCGGACAGGCGATGCTGTCGCTGGGGACATCAGGCGTCTATTTTGCCGTCAGCGAGGGTTTTCTCAGCAAACCGGAGAGCGCCGTGCACAGCTTCTGCCATGCCTTACCAGGCCGCTGGCACCTGATGTCGGTGATGCTCAGCGCCGCCTCCTGCCTTGACTGGGCGGCGAAGCTGACTGGTCTGGGCGATGTGCCTGCGCTGCTTGCCGCCGCGCAAGCGGCGGATAACACCGCCGATCCGGTGTGGTTTTTACCTTATCTCTCCGGTGAGCGCACGCCGCACAACAACCCCAACGCCAAAGGCGTCTTTTTCGGCCTGACGCATCAGCACGGCCCGGCGGAGCTGGCGCTGGCGGTACTGGAGGGCGTCGGTTTTGCGCTGGCGGACGGTATGGACGTGGTGCATGCCTGCGGGGTGAAGCCTGCCAGCATTACCCTTATCGGCGGCGGCGCGCGCAGCGCCTGGTGGCGGCAGATGCTGGCGGATATCAGCGGTCTGACGCTCGACTACCGCACCGGCGGCGACGTTGGCCCGGCGCTGGGCGCGGCACGGCTGGCGCAACTGGCCCTGCATCCGGGCAAACCGTTTGCCGACCTGCTGGCGCAACTGCCGCTTGAGCAGGCGCACTGTCCCGACGCGGCGCGAACCGCCTGCTACGCGCCACGCCGCGAGACGTTCCGCAAACTGTATCAGCAACTGGCGCCGCTGATGTCCTGATACGAAAAAGGCCGCAGGGCGTTACCCCTGCGGCCTGTCCGGGCGCTTGTTGCCATTACGGCAGCGGTGACGCCCACCCGAGCATTACCTTCTGTTTTCGAGCCAGCCAACGATCAGACTGGCGATAATAGCCGCGACGATCGGTGCGGCGATATCGTGCCAGAAAGCGATGCCAAACTGTGCAAGCGTCATGATAGCTGTCCAGTTGCAATGGCAACTGTTCGCGGCTATCCTGTTGCTGTTGAGACAAAGGTTAGCCCCCGTTATGTTGCCTGGTGAATACCAAACAGCGTTCGGGGGTTTTCTCTATCTAACGACTGCGTCGCCAGGTATAACCCCCGCAACGCTGCGCCTCCCTCAGTACTGAGGTTGACGGGCATCTTACAAAGCTTGAACGTCAGCCGCCAACCGTACAAGCGCGATTAACCACAGAATGTCCGAAACCGGCCTTCTTGCCTTCAGAAAGAGGGGGCTAACTTACCCACCTTCGACGGTCGACGCGCTGCACCAGCATTGACAGCAGCAGGCTGGCGGCGAGGGTGACGGCGAAAACCCAGACAATATCCAGCAGCGGCCAGCGCTGAACCTCAACACCGCCAGAGCGCAGCGCGTTGATAACCAGCGCGTGAAAGCCGTAGATACCCAACGAATGCCGGGAGATAAGGCTAAGCCCCGGAAGTTCCCGCTGGTTTAGCGTGTTCTTCACCAGCGTTAGCAGCGTGACGGCGCAGATAAACACCATCGGGCCACAGTAGAGGTACCAGGTATCGGCGAAATTTCCCCGCCATTGCAGTTCGTGCAGCGTCCCCCGCGAAATCACCCACACCGAGACGGCAAACAGCGCCGCGCACAGCAGCGTCAGCGGTTTTTTCTCGGTATCCATCATGCCTATCGCCCGTCCGAGCAGGCCGTACAGCACGTAGTAGAAGGTATCGCCGTCGATATACAGATTCACCGGCAGCCACTCGAAGCCGCCTGCTTTTTGCGCCACGGTGTTGGGGTTTGCCACCACGCCGAGCACGACAGTCAGCGCCAGCAGCATTTTCCCGCTGACGCTTTTGACCTGAATCAGCGGGGAGAGCAGGTAAATCACGAAAATCGCGAAGAAAAACCATAAATGGTAGAACACCGGCTTTTGCAGCAGGTTTCTCAGCGACAGCTCAATGTTGATGCGGGTGAACAGCAGGATATACAGCAGGGCGACGGCGCTGTAAAACAGCAGGCACAAGCCGATACGCAGGAAGTGGCGTGGTTGGGCGCTGCGTTCACCGAAAAACAGGTAGCCGGAGATCATAAAGAACAGCGGCACGCTGACGCGGGAGGCGGCGTTAAGCAGGTTGGCGATGTCCCAGTTCACCATCCCGACGCTTTGCGCATGGGTGACCGCCCAGGTGGTGGTGTGGATCATCACCACCATTAAACAGGCTATCCCTCGTAAATTTGTTATCCAGTGTATCTTTCCCGACATCAATTCCTCAATGGTGTTGTCTTAAAGCCAGTGTGACTGTCTGTGATTTCAGATGTGCCTTTGGAATTTTCTGAGTTTGCCTTTTTCGGCTTGTCTGTGGACAAAGAGGTACGCACAATGCAGCTTCAGATAGCACTCAATGCTAAAGAATTACAATAACAGCCAATTAACACGGCGGTAATAAAAAATGATGATGAAGTATTTCACACCGGTGCTGTTGTTAGCGCTGCTGGCAGGGTGCAGTTCCCCTCCGCCGCCGGAACAAAAAGCGCAGCGGGCAAAAGCCGATCCCCGGCGTTCGCTCGACATGGAGCAACTGTGCAAACAGACTGCCGCGCATCGCTACAATACCGGGGCGCAGAAAATCGACATGACCGGCTTTGAGCAGTTCCAGGGCGGCTATGAGCTGCGCGGCTTTACGGCGCGCAATGAGGGCTTTGTCTGCTCTTTCGACCCCGACGGTCAATTTTTGCACCTTTCGATGCGCTAAAACGCCGTTTCCGGGCCGGGGAAAGCACAACTTTCCCCAATTTTCCTTAAACAATACCCTTTCATACTGTATATCTCGCAGCCAGCGGGTATACTCAATGCTTCCTTTAAATCCACACGTATCCAGCACGAAAGAATATGCAAAAGTTTGATACCAGGACTTTCCAGGGCCTGATCCTGACCTTACAGGATTACTGGGCTCGTCAGGGCTGCACCATTGTTCAACCACTGGACATGGAAGTCGGCGCTGGCACCTCCCATCCGATGACCTGTCTGCGCGCGCTTGGCCCGGAGCCAATGGCGACTGCTTATGTGCAGCCGTCCCGCCGCCCGACCGACGGCCGTTATGGTGAAAACCCGAACCGTTTACAGCACTACTACCAGTTTCAGGTGGTGATTAAGCCGTCTCCAGACAATATTCAGGAGCTGTATCTCGGATCCCTGAAAGAGCTGGGCATGGACCCGACCATTCACGACATTCGTTTCGTGGAAGATAACTGGGAAAACCCAACGTTGGGTGCCTGGGGTCTGGGCTGGGAAGTGTGGCTGAACGGCATGGAAGTGACGCAGTTCACCTACTTCCAGCAGGTTGGCGGCCTGGAGTGTAAACCGGTGACCGGTGAAATTACTTACGGCCTGGAACGTCTGGCGATGTACATTCAGGGCGTAGACAGCGTTTACGACCTGGTCTGGAGCGACGGCCCGCTGGGTAAAACCACCTACGGCGACGTGTTCCATCAGAACGAAGTGGAGCAGTCCACTTACAACTTCGAATACGCGGACGTCGACTTCCTGTTCTCCTGCTTTGAGCAGTACGAGAAAGAAGCGCAACAGCTGCTGGCGCTGGAAAACCCGCTGCCGCTGCCTGCCTACGAGCGTATTCTGAAGGCCGCCCATAGCTTCAACTTGCTGGATGCGCGTAAAGCCATCTCCGTCACCGAGCGTCAGCGCTATATTCTGCGCATCCGCACCCTGACCAAAGCAGTGGCAGAAGCCTACTACGCTTCCCGTGAGGCCCTCGGCTTCCCGATGTGCAACAAGAATAAATAAGAGGCGGCCATGTCTGAGAAAACTTTCCTGGTGGAAATCGGCACTGAAGAGCTGCCACCAAAAGCCCTGCGCAGCCTGGCGGAATCTTTTGCTGCGAACTTTACGGCGGAGCTGGATAACGCGGGCCTCGCGCACGGCAACGTTGAGTGGTTTGCGGCTCCACGTCGTCTGGCGCTGAAAGTGGCGAAGCTGGCTGCATCTCAGCCCGATCGCGAAGTCGAAAAACGTGGTCCAGCGGTGTCTGCGGCGTTTGACGCCGAAGGCCACCCGAGCAAAGCGGCAGAAGGCTGGGCGCGCGGCTGCGGGATCACCGTAGACCAGGCCGAGCGTATGGTCACCGATAAAGGCGAATGGCTGCTGTATCGCGCCCACGTGAAGGGCGAAAGCGCACAAGCGCTGCTGCCAAATATGGTGGCAACGTCACTGGCGAAACTGCCAATCCCGAAACTGATGCGCTGGGGCGCGTCCGACGTGCAGTTCGTGCGTCCGGTACACACCGTGACCCTGCTGCTCGGCAGCGACGTCATTCCTGCGACCATCCTGGGTATTACGTCCGATCGCGTGATTCGCGGCCATCGCTTTATGGGCGAGCCGGAGTTCACCATCGATACGGCTGACCAGTACCCGCAAATCCTGCTGGAGCGCGGCAAAGTCATTGCCGACTACGAGCAGCGTAAGGCGGCGATCAAAGCCGATGCCGAAGCGGCGGCGCGCAAGATTGGCGGCAACGCCGACCTGAGCGAAAGCCTGCTGGAAGAGGTAACGTCGCTGGTGGAATGGCCGGTGGTGCTGACCGCGAAGTTCGAAGAGAAATTCCTCAAGGTGCCTGCGGAAGCGCTGGTATACACCATGAAGGGCGACCAGAAGTATTTCCCGGTCTACGATGCGGCGGGCAAACTGCTGCCGAACTTCATTTTCGTCGCCAACATCGAATCGAAAGATCCGCAGCAGATTATCTCCGGTAACGAGAAAGTCGTGCGCCCGCGTCTGGCGGATGCCGAATTCTTCTTCAACACCGACCGCAAAAAGCGTCTGGAAGACCATCTGCCGCGTCTGGACACTGTACTGTTCCAGCAGCAGCTTGGCACGCTGCGCGACAAAACCGACCGTATCGAAGAGCTGTCCGGCTGGATTGCCCGCCAGATTGGCGCGGATGTTAACCACGCGACCCGCGCGGGTCTGCTCTCCAAGTGCGACCTGATGACCAACATGGTGTTCGAATTCACCGACACCCAGGGCATCATGGGCATGCACTACGCGCGTCACGATGGCGAAGCGGAAGAGGTGGCCGTGGCGCTGAACGAACAGTATCAGCCGCGTTTCGCCGGTGATGAACTGCCGTCTAACCTCGTGGCCTGCGCGGTGGCGATCGCCGACAAGATGGATACCCTGGCGGGTATCTTCGGCATCGGCCAGCATCCGAAAGGCGACAAAGACCCGTTTGCGCTGCGTCGTGCTGCGCTGGGCGTGCTGCGTATCATCGTTGAGAAGAACCTTTCCCTCGATCTGCAGACTCTCACCGAAGAAGCGGTACGTCTGTACGGCGAGAAGCTGACTAACGCCAACGTTGTCGACGACGTTATCGACTTTATGCTGGGCCGTTTCCGCGCCTGGTATCAGGACGAAGGCTATGCGGTTGACACCATTCAGGCGGTGCTGGCGCGTCGTCCGACCCGTCCGGCGGATTTCGATGCCCGCATGAAGGCGGTAACCTACTTCCGTACGCTGGAAGAGGCCGCGGCGCTGGCGGCGGCGAACAAGCGTGTTTCCAATATTCTGGCGAAATCTGACGAGACGCTGAACGATATCGTTCACGCCTCCGTGCTGAAAGAAGCCGCGGAAATCAAGCTTGCCGGTAACCTGGTCGTGCTGCGCGACAAGCTGCAGCCGTACTTTGCCGAAGGCCGCTATCAGGATGCGCTGATCGAGCTGGCGCAGCTGCGCGAGCCGGTGGATGAGTTCTTCGAAAACGTGATGGTCAATGCCGATGACAAAGACATCCGCGTTAACCGTCTGACGCTGCTCTCCAAACTGCGCGAGCTGTTCCTGCAGGTAGCGGATATATCGCTGCTGCAATAAGCGTGACAATACTGAAAAACCCGCCCCGGCGGGTTTTTTTTATGTCTGCGCCGGGTCGTCTATTCCACCATCACCCGCGACAAACGTCCTCACAAAAACTGCGTATTGAGCTTCTCTCCCGGTTGGGCGAATACCTGGTCGAAAAAAACAAACTTGATATTCCCCTCATGGTGCCGTTATCCTGTGCCCCGACGACCTCCTCGTCATCTCTGGAGCACACGCTGAAAATGAACAAACACGACTGATGAATTTCGAGCCTTGCTAAACGCGAACGCGTCGGCAGGGGCTGTGTTGATTTCATTCAGGAGTGCTTATGGCTCATTGTGCGCAATCCCCTTCTTTTATCCTGCATCAGGTTACCTGTCAGTTTTCGACGGGCGACACCCTTTTTGGTCCGCTGAGTTTATCGCTGGAGCCGTCGCTGTGCGGTCTTGTCGGGCGTAACGGCAGCGGAAAAACACGTTTACTGCATCTGCTGGCGGGGCGGGAAGCGCCCGACGCCGGGCACATCGAACGTTTCACCTCCCGGGCGTTGGTGGCTCAACAGCACGATGTGGCGGCGAAGACGACTCTGGCCGAATTGCTCGGTTACGGCGATATTTTTGCCGCCCGTCAGCGTATCGACCGCGGCGATTACCAGCCTGACGATCTCGAGCGGCTGGAGGGGTTCTGGGATCTACCGGAACGGTTGAGCGAGGCCTTCGCCGGGGCGGGACTGTCTGTTTTTGACCCGAACCTCTCCGCCGCCTCGCTCAGCGGCGGCGAGCGGGTGCGGGCGCTGCTGTGCGGCGCTTTCACCGCCAGCGCCGGTTTTTTACTGCTCGACGAGCCAACCAACCACCTCGACCGTCAGGGGCGCGAGTGGCTGTATGACATGCTCTCCCGCTGGCGGGGCGGGGCGCTTATCGCCACCCATGACCGCGAGCTGCTGGCGCTGATGCCGCGTATTCTGGAACTTTCGCCCACCAGTCTGCGCAGCTACGGCGGTAACTACGACGATTACCAGCGTCAGCGGGATGCCGAACAGCAGGCGGCCCGCGCGGCGCTGGATCATGCGGCAACGGCGCGCAAACGCACCCGCGCGCGGATGCAAAAAGAGCACGACGCCAGCCAGCGGCGTTCGGCGAAGACCCTGCGCACGGTAGATACGCTTAATATCGCCTCGTTTGAACGGGTGAAGTACAAAATGGCGGCCAAAGAGCGCATTGGCGCATGGGGCAAACAGCACCGGGAACAAAACGACGCCCTCAGTGCCGCAGTAAACCAGGCGCGGGAGCGCGTTGAGGAGGATAACCCGGTGATTTTTACGCTACCCGGCAGCCAGGTTGCGGAGGGAAAACAGACGCTGGTGCTGGAGCAACTGGTGCTGCCGCACGTGGCGCTTGCGCCGTTTGACTGGCGGATGAGGGGGCCGATGCGCGTCGCGCTGCGCGGCCCTAACGGCTGTGGAAAATCGACGCTGCTCAAGGTGATCCTCGGCGAAGAGACGGCGGTATCGGGCACCTGCGCGGTGCCGGTAAACACCGCGTATCTCGACCAGCATCTGTCGCAACTGGACCTGTCGCTTTCCGTAATGGCGCACCTTAGCCTCGGTGACACGCCGCTGGAAGAGGGGGTCGTGCGCAGCCGTCTGGCGCAGCTACAACTAGGGGCGGATAAAGTGATGCTGCCGCTGGCATCGCTGAGCGGCGGGGAGCGCCTGAAGGCGGCGCTGGCCTGCGTACTCTGGCAGCGCGAGGCCACACAATTGCTGCTGCTCGATGAGCCGACAAACCATCTGGATCTCGCCTCGACGCAGGCCATTGAAGCGGCGCTGGCGGAGTTTCCCGGCGCGATGCTGGTGGTGTCGCATGATGAGGGATTTTTACGTGGGCTGAAACTGACTCATGAGCTGGTGTGGCATGAAGCGGGTTGGCGCTGCGAGGCGTTATAAAACCAAACCCCCCGCGACGGCGGGGGGTAAACAAAACATACTCATTCCATCAACTGTTTGCTAATCATGGGGTTGGCATTAATCAGACGCATTAACTTCAATTCGGTGGCTGACGGTTTCTCCCTCCGGGACTCCCACTCCTGAACCATTGCCACGCTAACGCCCATGGCTCTGGCAAAATCATCAATCTTCAGACCTGTGCCTTTACGCAATTGCTCAAATTCACTAAAGGCTGAGGACTTTGGGGTCAAGGTTGCTGTCTTTGTCACGTCTTTAAAAACAATATACTCAAGACTACTCAATAGTTCTGACATCGGATCTTTATATTCCATTGAGAACTCCTCTGAATCACACTGCGGGAACGTGAATTTCTAAGAGCTCATTAAGAATAGTCATTAAAATGGATGAGGGCGGAAGGCAAAAAGGATTATTCGTGCGATTGTCCGATCTGACTCGATTCGGCTTTTGGGTTGCCAGCAGTAATTCGTTGATTCCACATCGCCAACGGTATCTTTATTTTTTTTTGTAAATCGATATCAGCGTAGTGGCTGTAGCGCCGGTGTTTTTTCCGCCGGAAGAATGCAGGAAGGGGTATCTTGCGAGGCGCTCCTGGACTATCCTTGTCAGCGTCAGGCACGTGTGTGTCAGTTTGCGCTTTTTTGGCTGAAAGGAGTAATAAAATGGCGACAGGAAAGTCCTGCTCTCGCTGGTTTGCGCCTGTTGCGGCGTTATTAATGGTGGTTAGCCTGAGTGGGTGTTTTGATAAAGAAGGCGATCAGCGCAAAGCGTTTATCGACTTCCTGCAGAATACGGCGATGCGCAGCGGCGAGCGACTGCCGACGCTGACGGCCGATCAGAAAAAACAGTTTGGCCCGTTCGTCTCCGATTACGCCGTGATTTACGGCTATTCACAGCAGGTCAACCAGGCGATGGATGCCGGTCTGCGTCCGGTCGTCGACAGCGTGAACGCCATCCGCGTACCGCAGGATTACATGACCCAGCGCGAACCGCTGCGTCAGGCTAATGGGGCGTTGGGTGTACTGAGCCAGCAGCTGGAGAACGCCAAAATGCAGGCTGATGCCGCGCATTCCGCGCTGAAGCAGGCGGACGACCTGAAGCCGGTCTTCGATCAGGTGTACGGTAAAGTGGTAACGGCGCCGGCGAACGCGCTGCAGCCGCTGATCCCGGCCGCGCAGGTCTTCACGCAGCAACTGGTGCAGGTAGGGGATTATGTCGCGCAACAGGGCACGCAGGTGAGCTTTGTGGCGAACGGTATTCAGTTCCCGACCTCTCAGCAGGCAAGCCAGTACAACACGCTGATTGGACCGCTGGCCTCTCAGCATCAGGCCTTTACCCAGGCCTGGACCGCGACGGTAAACGCCACGCGCTAACAGCTAACGCCGGGTGATACTGCTGTTCACCCGGCGTACCCAACTTCCGAATACTCACATCACCTGCGGGTTCACGCAGTTTTTCTCTGGCTTACCGTTGAGCGCATCAATCAGGTTATCGACCGCCGTGGCCGCCATACTGTAACGCGTTTCGTGCGTTGCCGAACCGATATGCGGCAGGGCGACGACGTTTTGCATCGTCAGTAGCGGCGAATCAACCGCCAGCGGTTCATGCTCAAACACGTCCAGACCGGCGGCATGGATTTCACCGTTGCGTAACGCGGCGATCAGCGCCTGCTCGTCGACCACCGGCCCACGCCCCGCGTTGATGAAAATCGCGGACGGCTTCATCTTTTTAAACTGCGCTTCGCCGAACAGGTGACGCGTCTCCTCGGTTAACGGCAGGATCAGGCAGACGAAATCGGCCTCCTGCAGCAGCGTATCGAGATCGCAATAGCGCGCCTGGAAGCGTTCTTCCGCTTCGCTGTGCTGACGGCGGGCGTTGTAGAGAATCGGCATGCTAAAGCCGAAGTGGGCGCGCTGGGCCAGCGCCATGCCGATGCGTCCCATCCCGACGATGCCCAGCGTTTTATGATGCACGTCGGTGCCGAACCAGTCCGCATCGATGCTTTTTTTCCACTCCCCGGCCTTCACCCGTTCCGCGACCTCCACTACGCGGCGGGCGGTGCTCAGCACCAGCGCCATCAGGGTATCGGCGACGGTTTCCGTCAGCGCGGCGGGGGTGTGCATCAGCAGTACCCGGCGCGCGTTGAGGGCGTCAACGTCGAAATTGTCATAGCCGACGGAAATGGTCGATGCGGCGCGAAGCGCGGGCATTTTCGCCAGCAGGGCGGCATCCACGCTCTCGCTTGACCCTAACAGGCCCACGGCGCTGGCGAAGGCATCGGCATGCTGCTGCACGGTGTCGGGATGCAGGTTTTTCACCTGCGTCACCGTGAAGTGCGCCTCCAGGCGTTGTAGCAGATCGTCAGGCAACGTTTTGTAGAGAATAACGGATGGCTTCATGACGTATCTCCGTAATAAAGGGGCTCAGGCGGGCCCGGCGGACAGTACGCCGCCGGACCGGGAGTTACTGCAGCGGGCTTAAGGTTATCTCGACGCGACGGTTCTGCGCTTTACCTTCAGTCGTGCTGTTGCTGGCGATCGGGTTCGCCGGACCCATGCCGGTGGTGCGGATGCGGTTGGCGGCAACGCCCTGGGTGATCAGAGAGCTGGCTACG
>NZ_JAFAGS010000177.1 GCF_019237635.1 Pluralibacter sp. | reverse complement strand
ATCGGGACTTTTCTTAGACATTCATACGATGATTAATACGTTTCAGTACTCTGGTAGCGGTAAGCCAGGGGCGGTAGCGTCGGAATATCTAAATTTGTGGGTGCAGAATGGTGAGAAGTGGGATTGAAGTACAGCGAGCTGCGGTTTATGCATTATTTTTGCGTGAAATCAGAACTCGCTTTGGAAAATACAGATTGGGTTATTTATGGGCAATTCTTGAGCCCGTAACACACATGGCCGTTCTTTTTGCAATTTTTGGCTACTTTATGCAGCGAACGATGCCGGACATATCATTTACAGTCTTCCTGATTAACGGATTGATTCCTTATTTTATTTTCACAAATATTAGCAATCGTTCGATAAAGGCAATAGAGGCAAATTCAGGGTTGTTCAATTATCGCCCAGTAAAACCAATCGATACAGTCTTTGCCAGAATGCTGTTGGAGGTCTTAATATATACAGTGGTATATATTATCTTGATGACTGTACTGGCTTTTATTGGAGAGAGTATAGATGTTCATCAAATTTTGGTATTAAGTCTTTCATGGTTCTTTCTTATTATGTTTTCATGTGGTGTTGGGCTTATTTTTATGGTGGCTGGTTGCACTATTAAAGAGATGGAGAAGTTTATCCCGATACTGCTCAAACCTCTTTATTTTGTTTCATGCATAATGTTTCCTTTGCACTCGATTCCTGCTGAGTATCGTTCTTATTTTTTATTTAACCCAATAGTTCATGCCGTTGAATTAAGCAGAGAATCAGTTGTGGATGGCTATTCAAGTAGTGGTGTAAGCATTGGATATCTTGCTTTTTGTTCCGTCTCGGTCTTTTTTATTGGGTTGGCGTTGTATCGGATAAATGAGGAGTCGATGTTATCATCATGATAGAGTTAAAAAATATAACCAAAAGCTATAAAACGCCCCAAGGACGTCAATATATATTTAAAAATGTTAGTTTGAAATTTCCTGAAAATAAAAGTGTTGCATTGGTTGGAAGAAATGGGGCTGGTAAATCAACATTGTTACGTATTATCGGTGGCATAGATAAGCCTGACGATGGTGAAGTTGTCACGGATAAGAAAATATCCTGGCCAGTGGGTTTGGCTGGTGGCTTTCAGGGGAGTCTGACCGGACGCGAAAATGTAAAGTTTGTCGCCAATTTATATGCAAAGAAAAAAGATGTTCGTGATGTGTTGAACTTTGTCGAGGATTTCGCAGAGCTAGGTAAGTATTTTGATATGCCAATTCGGACCTACTCATCAGGGATGCGTTCGAGGTTAGGTTTTGGCCTGAGTATGGCATTCAAATTTGATTACTATCTTGTCGACGAAGTGACTGCTGTTGGTGATGAGAAGTTCAAAAATAAATGCTCTGCAATGTTTAAAGAACGCGGCAAAGGGGCTAATTTTTTAATGGTTTCGCATAATTTCTTTACGTTAGTAGAACACTGTGATGTCGCTATTTATCTGAATAGAGAAAATCAGGTTCTGTATTTTGATAAAGTCATGGATGCTATTAAAAAATATAGATTTGACGAGTTCGGTATTCAGTAACTATCTGTATACCATTCATCCTGTATTTAGAAGTGGTGTCGCCTCCATGAGGAAGATTAAGAAATTGTTTAGAAATCCTGGTGTTTTTTTTCGCGATTATTTTAATAAGCGATATCCTGTTATTAGAAATGAGATTCAATGCCCGGAATATGAAGAGGATGTTTTGATCAGGCATGATACGGATCTCGAGCGTGCGATAGTGACCACGGATCCAATTGACGTAGTGTATACTTGGGTGAACAGTGACGACCCTGTCTGGAAAGAAAAATGTGGTCATTATCGTCGCCTTTATACGCAAAGTCATAGCGAGATAGGTAGGCATGCTATGGATGTGGCGCGTTTCGATGACCATAATGAAATTTATTATTCCATTAAAAGCGTGATAGAGTTTTTACCGTGGGTGAGAACTATTTTTGTTGTTACGGACCAACAAATCCCAGATGTATTATCGTTAAGCTCGAAGATAAAAATAATTGATCATCGTGAGATAATTGATCAGCAATATCTCCCAACATTCAATTCACACGTTATTGAGGCTCACATACATAATATCCCTGAATTGTCTGAGAATTTTATCTACTTTAATGACGATGTGTTTGTCGCAAGACCATTGCTTGCTTCGCACTTTTTTAATAGTAATGGAATAGCATCTCTGTTTATATCCGGAAAAAGTCTTGCAGCAATGGAGGAAAAAGGCATCAATACGCCAACGTTATCTGCATCACTAAGTTCAGGTTCTATATTAAAGAGGGATTATAACATCAATGTTGATCGTTCTCTTGTGCATACATATGTTCCTCTGAGAAAGAGTATGTTTAGATTTGCATGGACATCATATGAAAATGAAATTAGACTTTTTTTGAAAAATAAATTCAGAACAAATAATGATCTGAATTTAGCAACTTTTTTTGTTCCATGGCTAATGTATCTTCGTGGAAAGGCCGTACCTCGAAGAGATATTTGTTATTATTTCAATATTCGCTCGTTTTCAGCTGTAGGGCATTATCGAGCTTTGCATTTCGCAAAAGTATGCAACATTCCGCCCCATTCATTTTGTGCTAATGATTTTAATACTGAAAGAAAATCCACCGATAATTACAAGGAACACCTTCTTTCGGCGTTATCATCTTATTTTGATATGAGAAAAAATAGTAGATAACTGGAATATTTTATGAACAGGAAGATAAAAAAACTTTTTCGTGACCCAAAATTGTTTTTTCATGATATGTTTGAAAAAAGGAATATAGCTAGAAATAAGAGGGAGATTATAACAAAGGCTAGAACAGCTAAAACTGAAAATACCATTGCATCAACTAAATTTTCCTATGAAATAGTTGTTATTGCAAATGAAACGGTCACTGACCTGGAACGGTGTATACAATCAATTAATAATCAGAGACTGGTGTCTTTTAATAAGATCAACGTTTCGGTAATAGATTTAGGGCTTAATGACATTCAGTGTGGGTTTTTAAAAAATTATCTTGAGGAGAGTGATGGAGACTTAAAGTTCTACTCTGCAGATGATATGCTTTCATATTGTTCATTTGTTGAGTCTTTAAGAAATCACTATACCGTTTTTCTTTGGGGGAATGATTTTTTGGATGTGAATTTTATGCAGGTTACTGATAAGTTCATTTCCACAGATCCTAAAAAACTAAAACGTGGTTCAATTATATGCACTTCAGTCTTAAAGGCTAATTCGATGCATGAGATTGGACGTAATTTTAATGCTCTGACTGCATTATTTAGCAAATTACCAGAGGTCAATGTTCCGCCAGATAAAACTGTCGTTGATTCTGTCTATGGTGCTTTTTTTCCGACTGGGGTACTAAAGGTTTTTCTTCGTAGAGAAGGGGGATTTGGTTGTTTTGATTTTGATGGTTTAGGGATTTATATTGATATATTTCAAAGTCTGCCAAATACAAGAAGAATCTGTATATCAACCAAATCAAAATACCTGGTTCATGAAAATAACATTTCAATGCCATTTAAGGCAGGAGACTGGAGTAATGAGGTTTTGTACCAGGAATCTTTTGTTAATTTTGTTGACAGATTCAATTATGCTTTGCCGAGGGCTAAGACATGGAGTGTGTTTCTAAGAAGAACACTTTACTATTTTTTATTAAAATATGTTAAAAGAGGATTAACCAACCAATCATTACTCGATTTTTTATCGACAGAATCTCGCGAGCGGTTTATCGAGTATTTCAAAGTGGCATTGAGCTTAGTTGGCGCTGATGTTATCGGGAAGTTTAATGTTTCATGTACTGAGCAATTAAAAGTTGGGTGTCTAAATCTTATTGGTAGTCAGCGATTTAATGGTGTTGTCGAACTCTTGCAATATAATGAATCTAAGAAAATGTCTCTTTTTCGTTATTATTCATCAAAAATACATGCGGAGTACTTTATCGAAGGTAAGAAAGACATTTGCCCATCCATAGAAAAAAATGTGACGCATTATCTATTTGGTAGAGAATTTTTTCTTGAAAGAAAGGTATGGCTAAGATTAAATCAATTCAATAACAATGATTCTCTGTCAATAAGGGTAGACAGGAAACCTGTTAAGATAAGAGGGTTAAATAATAAAGTTGTTGATAAGATCTCCTTTCGCGAGATAGTTAAACAGCATGCGATATTAAAGCCAAAGTTTAGGGTAAATGCAAAGTATAAAAATTGCTGGATTTTTATGGATAGGGATAATCAGGCTGATGACAATGCCGAGCACTTGTATCGGTACTGTCAAAAGGTGAGGCCTGATATAGATTCCTACTTTGTTCTACTCAATGACTCGCATGATTGGGAACGATTGGAAAGGGAGGGTTTTCGCCTTTTGGCATTTGGCAGTGCCGAGCATGAGCTGGCGCTGGAGTCATGTTCACGGGTAATTAGTTCCCATGCTGCACAGTTCGCTACCGATTATTTCAAAGATAAGCGCATGACCTGGAAGAAATTTATTTTTCTGCAACATGGCATTATTCATAACGATCAATCTACTCTCTTTAGACCGGATTGGAAAAAGTTTGATTTATTTGTGACTTCTGCTAGTGATGAATACAGATCAATTGCCGGGGACTTTGGGACTTATAAGTTCACTGCCAATGAAGTCGCTTTTACTGGATTGCCTCGCCATGATGCTCTTGTCAACTCAACGATTTGTAGTGAGAAGATAATATTAGTCATGCCAACATGGCGTCCTTCATTACTTGGAAAGGTAATTTCTGGGACAACCAGGGAACTATTATCTGACTTTACGGAAAGTGAATACGCACAGAAATGGTATGATTTTCTTGCCAATGATAAGCTGAAAAAGATATCTGAGGATAACGGGTATAGAATAATATTCTTTCCTCATGCCAATATTCAGCCATATCTTGATAGATATATGCTCCCGGAACATGTTACAGTTCTCAGTCATTCATCAGGTAGTATACAAGAACTATTTCTTAAGGCTAGTTTGATGGTTACTGATTACTCATCGGTTGCCTTTGAAGTTGCCTATCTTAATAAGCCAGTGTGCTATTATCAATTTGACGAAGAGGATTTTTTTAATAAGGGTCACTACAATAAAGGTTATTTCAGTTATCGTGAAAATGGTTTTGGCCCAGTTTTTAATGAGGAGATGCAGGCTGTTAATTTTGTTATCAGCACCATTCAGAATGGTTGTAAACTTGAGAATTATTATCAAGAGAAGGTAGATTTATTCTTTCCTTATCGCGATGGCAAATGTTGTGAGCGTACATTGGATGCAATTGAGGCGCTTGATACCTCTAACATAGAGACTCATGTTTTAGAGCAAGCAGGTTTTTTGACTGGGAAACGTAAAGTTGCAGAATGGGCAAAGCAAACCTATCACTTTGGTGATATGGTTTTTGCCAAACGTCGCTATGATAGTATCTTCTCAGTAGCATGTGGTGATGACAGATTTCTTGATATAGAACCAGAATACATTGTTAATTATATTGATATATTAATATCTCTGGGCTATTTTGATCTTGCTCAGGATGTTATGTCTTCTTGTGAGTCACTAAGTTATTCCGACAGGAAATACTTTGAGTTAAAGCTAAAGATATATGAAAGTATTGTAGATGAGGATTATATTGATTTTTCTGATATTGAAGATCATAATCTGAATATCTTGTATTATAAAAAATTATTTTTTGACTCTTCATATGAAATGTCAATATCCAATCCATTAAATGAAGAAGATAAATACTTATTCGATAACTTCGTTTCTGAACCTGGTGTAACCGCTAAGTTTATCAATGAACATAAGGACTATTTCAATTCCTCAATGTTTCATTCTGATTTTATCCGTTTGCGAGTTCTTGAAATATCCGAAAGATTTGAATATATAATTAAAATATTTCCATTGTTACCCTCTTGTGATAAAGAAAACATTTTAATTAAAACCATTTATTTAAGGGCTCTGCTTAAATTAAATAAATGGGCTCTCATCTCCAGGTGTATAGGTAATTCATCAATTCTACAAGGCCGGACCGGTATCTCCTTATTTGCTTGCTGTTACCTTTTTTCTTTGCGAGCTCTGCGCAAGAAAGCAATCAGAGTCGATGATTTCTTATTTTTGTCTGATGAACCAGAATTATTAAAAGAGGATTATAGGTTAAATATAGTAAAGTACTATCTTTATATAGAAACTAACTTAGATATAGTAAAGGTATTTATCGATGCATATTGGGAGGATCTTCCTTTAAGAATTATTGAGGATTTTTTATATAAACTGTGTGAAAACAATTTGTCGGATCAGGCTTATTCTTATTTTAGGACGGTTTGTCTGAGTGAGTTATCAATAAAATCATTGTCACTGTATGGTGAATTGGCTATGTCATATGGTGAGTATGACGTTGCGGTAGATGTTTTTCAGCAAGCGTGCTTGAGTAGATTACCTGTCGTGGATAATAAATTACGCCAAAAATTATACACCGCGCGATTGTGGAAAAATGAATCTACTCAGCATGTAATACGGTATGTTATATAAGAGATGCGATAAATAAGTTGCACGCCTTTTCTATGGCGTGCAACTCCTATTAATAATGACTCATTGAGTAAATGAAAATAAATTTTTTATTGGAATAAAACATGACGCGTTATGCCAACATTCAATTTAAAGACTCAAAAGAATTTATTCGGACCGTCCTAATTATAAATGGTTTTGAAATACCTGTTTCAGGCCGAAATGGGAAATGGTTTACGAACCTTCCAGTTAGTGATACCGATCAGGTTTATCTGTCCGGCAATGACGATAAGGTTAATCTTGTTTTTTCTGACGAAAAAATGTTTCATCCGGATCAAATAGCGTTTGATAAAAAATATAATATCCAATGTTTTTCTTCCATAGGTGGAAATGTTTATTATTCATTAAGTGGGGAGTTGGTTAATCCCAGGAAGTGTTTGGTGACCTTTCCTGGGGTAAGTAATTTTGATAATGTTAATTATCGATTGAGTGCAATGACATCTCTACAGTCTCGATTGCAGGGAATTCTTATTCTTGCCTTCCAGGACAGAGAAAGTGTTTATGGCAACTATATGCATGAGACATCCTCTGGTGCTCCTGTTCGAAATATAGTTGCTAAATTTATTGGCGAGTTGTGTCTTAAATATAATTTAAAACCTCGGGATATTATTTTTTATGGCAATTCTAAGGGTGGTTCTATAGCCATTGATTATATTTCTGAGTTTCCTGATTCGAGGTTTTTTATCGATATCCCACAGATGGAGTTGTTTAATTATAAATCGCAAAATGCGTTAATGAGATATAGTCTGGGGACTAAGGCCAGGAAGTATTATAATTATATCGAGTATTTGCCATCAATGCGAAACCGCAACGTCACTTACTCATTTGCTGAGCGAGATTTTGATGCATCCAGAGGTCTGCCGATGAAGGAATTTTCTGGAATAAATGTCGCTATGATAAAAGACATGGAGCATTCAGGTTCAGCAATGGAACTGGTAAAACGGCAGTTTACGAAGGTTATTCAGTTAGCGGGGACCTGCCCTGTGTTAGAGAAAAAAGCAATTGATATGCGTATGGTTTATTCTGAGGGGATGTTGTATGCCTCACGCTTATTAGGTGCTTTTAAAGATGAAAAACAATTATCTAAAGTTTACGCTGAAATAGAGTTTATAGGGAATGGTTCAAGTTACTCTATTTCACTTAATAAAAAAATGAATCGAGTGTTATTTATCTATTGGCGATATGGATTTGATGCGTTAAAGCATCTCCCGGCTGGTGAGTACCAGCTTGCCTTACATATTTATTACGATTTTAGAGAATTCGTTTATCCGATTAATAATATAGTACATATTAGTAAAAATGATGTTGTAGTGTCGAAGAGATGTTGATTTTTAACCACCTCTGGGCATTATTGTAAAAACCACTTTAGAACGGATGTCTTGAATTGATGGTTGTTTTGATACTCTATTAATTCCGGAGATCTCCTACCATAAAATACCGCATTTATTTGTGTATTCATTCTCAGGTAAGTGCGGAATACTCCAAAAAGCTTTTTATCAGGTTTAAAATCAGCCATCCAGAACTGATTCAAATGTCCCTGCCAGGTCAAACCTTTGATGTCATATAGCGCCCGCCCCATGACTTTTAGGGGCTTATTGTGGATCAGGGCGGAAATCCCCGCAGTACTGTTAATGGTGATCACTGCTTTAGCGAGTGAGAGCAGATGCGGCATGGGGAGATCGTGCACGTAAATCACGCGGTTGCTGACGCCGTATTTTTTACCCAGCTTTTTGATTAATGGTCCGTACAGACGATGGCCACGATCCATCGGGTGATGTTTGAACACCAGAAAATCTGTCGGTGACGCCTTTTTCGAAAAGGAGTACATCACGTCATTGATGTAGTTACGTACATCTTTGTAGTCGCTGTGGTTACGGATCTGGCTATCGTTATAGACCTGGAGTATCGCCAGAAAATACCGTTTCTTCAGGCTACCTTTGAGGAGCGCCATAATGTGGCGCTCTTTGAAACGGTACCACTGTTTTCGCCACCCAGCGCGTAGCCAACAGCGCGCTTCATACCATGGTGAAAACGATTTATGGTGGCGATATTCTGGGAACTGGCGGCGGTAAAACCAACTGACAAAGTAGTACCACATCGCGTGCCAGATGCGCAGGTTTGTTGAGGGTTTCAGGCTGGTGACTTCCAGTTCCGGCAAATCAGGGAGGTGGCGATAAAACTCCGGATCGCGGGGAAGTGAAGAGTAGGCGTTTACACCGCCGCTCTCGAGAGTAATAAAGTGTGGTCGTAGATACCCTTCTTCGAAAGCCAGAAAACGGATATTTTTCGAGATAGCCCAACGCTTAGCGGCCTGGTGGAGCATCCGGCAATCGCCAAAGCAGATAAGCGTATCAAAAGGATAGTCTTGCCATATTTCTTTCAACCAGCGCGGGAAGTCTTTTGCTGTCTGTTGGAAGGTATAATACCTGCGTTTACGGCAGTAAAAGCGATCGCCGCCGTTGAATACCACATTCCTGGCCTCTCTGCCCTGAGATTCCAGCCAGAGCGCCATGTCATTAAAAAACGGTCCCATCGGTCCTTGCAGGAGCAGGTATTTTTTTCCCGCCAGCAGAGTTTGTAACGTATTGCTTTTCATGATTTCCCCCCTTAATTAGCGGCTCAATGCTCTACCGAGAGTGTTTAGCTTGCGCCCATTTCGTGCTATCCAACCTGTTACTCCTCGGTTAATGCGCATTTCTCTTCGCGGCTGCATTTCAAGCCATTGCACGGCGGTTTCGACACTGACGGGGTGTCGGATATCCGGGAGGACATAGGTGGGATATGAAATCAGGGTCTGATAAATAAGGTCCTGAAGCGTGAGTTGCTGAATCCGACGCTGGCAGTGGTGTATATCGTGCGTTAAGCCCCATCCGGCATAAAAAGGCATGCCATAACAATGAACTTCCTTGCCGTGGATGAGCGCCTCAAACCCGCAGAGCGAAGTCATGGTATGAATTTCATCGGCTTGCCGGATACATTCGATAATATCGGCGTCCCGCACGATACTATCGGCCAGGTAGCTCGCCATTTCCTCGGGGATATGCCCGGGACGGTTACCGGCCAGAACATCCGGGTGTGGTTTATAGACAATAAACGCGTCAGGGTGGGTGCTACGAACGGTCTGCAGCAGGTTGAAATTGGTATTGACGGAAAAGGTGCCGGTTGCAATTGAAGCGTCGTTATCCACCTGGCCCGGTACCAGCAGCACGCGTCTACCAGCAGCTTCAGGAGGCAGTCGCCAGCGGGCGCCGAGGTTGTATTTGCTGACTTTACTGGCGACTAATGCCTGCTGCAAAGCCTCTGCGCGCAGCCGTTGTGCAGGAGTGAGCTGCGAGTGGTTGAGTAGGTTTTCTAAATCGCTCGGTCGGGTCGCATCATAGTAAATCCCCGTCTTATCGAGTACCAGAGAGAGCGGGGGCTGCAGGTCGGAACCTAACCCGGTGGAACGTAAAAAACCGTCCTCCATGCGCCAGATAGGGAGTCCTGATTTTCTGGCAGCCTCCTGCCAGCGTTTTTCACCATTCACTCCCCAGACAATACAAACACTGGCGCTCCCGGGATGTTTGCTGAAACTCAGCTGGTTGTCCGTGGTTTTCAGGAAGGGTTTGATAATACTGCTCTTCCAGAGCGTCATGCCCGGTGCCCATAACGCTCCCCGACGAAGGATGTGATGTGAGCGCTGTAGCTTGAGGTGATCCAGAACCCTGAACAGCGAGCAGGGGGCGCCGGTTTGCGGATCGACATAGCGGGCATAGCGAAACCAGGCGGCGCTGACCAGATCAAGCAATGAGGCATTCCCGCGTCTTTCGGCAAGCCGAGCGGCAAGAGGGTGTCTGTCATCTGTGAGCCCCCAGCCGGCATACCACGGCAACCCAAAGCAAGTGACCTTCTTACCAGCGATGAGCGCTTCAAAACCGTACTGTGACGTGACGGTATATACGTGGCTAACGTGGCGCATCAAGGATTGCGGACTGACATCCTGCGCCATGAGCCGCACATGCGGTACATCGGGAATGGCGGACAGATACCCCTTTTTTTTACCGCTAAGCACATCAGGATGAATTTTTACCCAAATGTTGGCATCCGGGTGTTCGGCGATGGCGCGGGAGAGCATGGCGGCAAATTGCCGTTCGGTTGCTCCTCCTTGCGCGATCGAAACATCCCCTTGTGTCTGGTCAACGACCAGAATTGTTTTTTTACCGCTGGGGTTTTCCGTGAAAGGCGGTGCGTGGTTGTACTTTGAGAGATCGTTTTGCACCACGATTTCCATCGCCTGCCGGGCGTCGTCAGTGAACGCGGCATTACCTGCGCTATCCTGAATGAGCTTTTCAAGACGGCTCGCCCGGCTGGCATCGTAGTAGATGCCTGTGTCATCCATCACTATCGAAAGAGGAGGGTGACCATTAACGCCCAATCCCAGGGAGCGAATGAAACCATCCTCAAGCCGAATGACGGGAAGCCCTGATTTTTCTGCAAACGCAACAGGGCGCGATGCCGTTGGCCGCTGTCCCCAGACGGCAATCGCTTTCAACGGGTGTTTACCCGAGGTTGCGGAGAATGAAGAAAGCTTGCGGCAGGGTTGACCCAGCAGCGCTTCCAGATGAGGGATCCGCCAGATCCCGGAGGAGAATATACCGATCATTGCATTCTGCTTCCGTGTTTGTATGCAGACTGGCGATGCCTCTGCGTCGCCAGCGGGGTTTATCAGAGCTCCAGAATGACTTTGGCCGCGATCGCCAACTGGTACAAAATGGTGGAAATACCGCGGGTGACTTCCAGATTCTTGGTTTCATATTTCGGCAGCACCATGATTTCGTCGCCCGGTTTGATCTCGTCGACATCGTCCGCGTCCACGGCTGAGCCATCCTGGTGGATCACGATGATTTTCGATTGCCCGGATTTCTGCGTCAGCCCGCCGCATTTTTCTATATAGTCATCCACATCAAGCTTCTTCTCCCAGGAGATAGCGTTGGGGAAGAGTACAGAGCCATGGATCATGACCAGCGAGGTTTTTTCGGGGATAGTCACGACATCGCCATCTTCGAGAATGACGCTATCCAGATTACTTTCGTTAAGAACCACCTGACCTTTAGGCACGACGTTGCGCGCTTTCGCCACAAAACGGCTGACGAGCTGCGCTTCCTGGACTCGCAGTCGCGCCTCTTCCTGGGTGGCTGATTGTGAAGACAAAGATGCCTCTTCCAGTTTTTGCAGCGACGTATTCAGCATCTCTTTTTGCCGTACCGCCACGGAGTGGCGGTACAACTGGATACTGCTGAGTTGCGACATGCTGTTCGGTCTTAACTGCGCTAGCACCTGCTTCATCGTCGAACCGTATGGCAGGACGACAGCGTGTTCACCGGAGTGAGCGCCTTCAATACGAATCTGAATGGTGCCAGCATAACGGTCTGAGCTGATGATGAGCTTATCGCCATCCTGGAGCGTCTTTCCGGAGGCGCTACTGAGAGGGTAGTACTCGGTCCGTTTCATTGTTCCCTGCCGTCGCACGATGGTGAAATGCGTCGCGCCGGGTTTGGGACGCGCCCAGCTAAGG
>NZ_JAFAGS010000145.1 GCF_019237635.1 Pluralibacter sp. | reverse complement strand
CGCAGCACCGGTGATCATGTTTTTAACATAGTCGGCGTGGCCCGGGCAGTCTACGTGCGCGTAGTGGCGAGTCGGGGTGTCATATTCAACGTGAGAGGTGTTGATGGTGATACCACGAGCTTTTTCTTCCGGCGCGTTATCGATCTGGTCGAATGCACGAGCAGAACCACCGTAGGTTTTAGCCAGAACGGTAGTGATTGCAGCGGTCAGGGTAGTTTTACCATGGTCAACGTGGCCGATAGTGCCGACGTTGACGTGCGGTTTTGTACGTTCAAATTTTTCTTTAGACACGGCTATATTCCTTACTATAGTGCTCTCCCCTTCAGGAGAGAGCACGGGACTTTGGTTTTAACCCTGCGGCTTATTTACCACGGGCTTCAATAACGGCCTGAGCAACGTTGTTCGGCGCATCATCATACTTCAGGAATTCCATGGTGTATGATGCACGACCTTTGGTCAGAGAACGCAGCTGAGTTGCGTATCCGAACATTTCAGACAGCGGTACTTCAGCGTGGATCTTAACGCCAGTCACTTCAGTTTCCTGACCGCGCAGCATACCACGACGACGGCTAAGGTCACCGATAACGTCACCAGTGTTCTCTTCCGGCGTTTCTACTTCAACCTTCATGATCGGCTCAAGCAGAACAGGTTTTGCTTTCTTAAAGCCTTCTTTAAAGGCGATAGAAGCTGCCAGTTTAAACGCCAGCTCAGAGGAGTCAACGTCATGGTAAGAACCGAAGTGCAGACGCACGCCGAGATCAACTACCGGGTAACCCGCCAGCGGACCCGCTTTTAGCTGCTCCTGGATGCCTTTATCAACGGCCGGGATGTATTCGCCAGGAATTACACCACCTTTGATGTCGTTGATGAACTCGTAACCTTTCGGGTTAGAGCCCGGCTCCAGCGGGTACATGTCGATCACAACGTGACCGTACTGACCACGACCACCAGACTGCTTGGCGTGCTTACCTTCAACATCGGTAACTTTCGCGCGAATCGCTTCACGGTAAGCAACCTGAGGTTTGCCGACGTTCGCTTCAACGTTGAATTCACGCTTCATACGGTCAACGATGATGTCGAGGTGCAGTTCACCCATACCAGCGATGATGGTCTGGTTAGATTCTTCGTCAGTCCATACGCGGAAAGACGGGTCTTCTTTAGCCAGACGGCCCAGAGCCAGACCCATTTTTTCCTGGTCAGCTTTGGTTTTCGGTTCTACTGCGATGGAGATTACCGGCTCCGGGAATTCCATACGCTCCAGAATGATCGGGTGATCCTGGTCACACAGGGTGTCACCGGTGGTCACGTCTTTCAGACCGATAGCAGCAGCGATGTCGCCAGCGCGAACTTCTTTGATCTCTTCACGTTTGTTAGCGTGCATCTGAACGATACGACCGAAACGCTCACGTGCAGCTTTCACGGAGTTCAGTACGGTATCACCAGAGTTAACCACACCGGAGTACACGCGGAAGAAGGTCAGGTTACCCACGAACGGGTCGGTAGCGATTTTGAACGCCAGCGCAGAGAACGGCTCTTCGTCGCTTGCGTGACGCTCAGCCGGAGTATCTTTACCGTCGTCCAGGATACCGTTGATCGCAGGAACGTCTACCGGGGATGGCAGGTAGTCAACTACCGCATCCAGCATCGCCTGAACACCTTTGTTCTTGAACGCAGAACCACAGGTTACCAGGATGATTTCGTTGTTCAGAACACGCTGACGCAGAGCTTTTTTGATCTCTTCTTCAGTCAGTTCTTCACCACCCAGGTATTTTTCCATCAGCTCTTCAGAAGCTTCCGCTGCGGATTCGATCAGGTTCTGGTGCCATTCGTCAGCCAGGTCCTGCATTTCTGCCGGGATATCTTCGTATTCGAAGGTAACGCCCTGGTCTGCATCGTTCCAGTTGATGGCTTTCATTTTCACCAGGTCAACAACACCGGTGAAACCTTCTTCAGCACCAATTGCCAGCTGCAGCGGAACCGGGTTCGCGCCCAGACGGGTCTTGATCTGACCAACAACTTTCAGGAAGTTAGCGCCCATGCGGTCCATTTTGTTAACGAACGCGATGCGCGGAACTTTATATTTGTTAGCCTGACGCCATACGGTTTCAGACTGCGGCTGAACACCACCAACTGCGCAGTAAACCATTACCGCACCATCAAGCACACGCATGGAACGTTCTACTTCGATAGTGAAGTCAACGTGCCCCGGGGTGTCGATGATGTTTACGCGGTGCGGTTCATACTGTTTAGCCATACCAGACCAGAATGCAGTAGTCGCTGCGGAGGTGATGGTAATACCACGCTCCTGCTCCTGCTCCATCCAGTCCATGGTAGCGGCGCCGTCATGAACTTCACCGATTTTGTGGTTTACACCGGTGTAGAACAGAATACGTTCGGTAGTAGTGGTTTTACCGGCGTCGATGTGCGCACTGATACCGATGTTACGGTAACGTGCGATGGGTGTTGTACGAGCCATTTGATTCCTCGTTTATTTCTTTAGGCGTTCAGTTAAGTTACCCAGAGCGGGCGACTTCTCTGAAGCGCCCGCCTGGTGACTATGACTCCGAAGGGATTACCAACGGTAGTGAGCGAACGCCTTGTTGGCTTCGGCCATACGGTGAACGTCTTCACGTTTCTTCACTGCAGTACCTTTGTTGTCTGCAGCGTCAGAGAGTTCGTTCGCCAGGCGCAGAGCCATGGATTTATCACCGCGTTTACGAGCAGCTTCAACGATCCAACGCATTGCCAGAGCATTACGACGAACCGGACGGACTTCAACTGGAACCTGATAAGTAGAACCACCTACACGGCGGGACTTAACTTCGACAGTCGGGCGCACGTTTTCGAGCGCAACTTCGAATGCTTCCAGTTCATTTTTACCAGAGCGCTGAGCCAGGGTCTCAAGAGCACTGTATACGATTGATTCTGCAGTAGATTTTTTACCATCTACCATCAGGATATTGACAAATTTAGCCAGCAGTTCTGATCCGAACTTCGGATCCGGCAGAATTTTACGCTGACCAATGACGCGACGACGTGGCATGGAAATACTCCGTTGTTAATTCAGGATTGTCCAAAACTCTACGAGTTTAGTTTGACATTAATATAAAACGTTTGGCCTTACTTAACGGAGAACCATTAAGCCTTAGGACGCTTCACGCCATACTTGGAGCGAGATTGCTTACGGTCTTTAACGCCGGAGCAGTCAAGCGCACCACGAACGGTGTGGTAACGAACACCCGGGAGGTCTTTAACACGACCGCCACGGATCAGGATCACGGAGTGCTCCTGCAGGTTGTGACCTTCACCACCGATATAGGAGGTGACTTCGAAACCGTTAGTCAGACGCACACGGCAAACTTTACGCAGTGCGGAGTTCGGTTTCTTAGGAGTGGTAGTATATACGCGAGTACATACGCCACGTTTCTGCGGGCAGGCTTCCAGTGCCGGCACGTTGCTTTTAGCAACTTTGCGAGCACGTGGTTTGCGAACCAGCTGGTTAACTGTTGCCATTAAATAGCTCCTGGTTTTAGCTTTTGCTTCGTAAACACGTAATAAATCGCCTCATATAATATGAGGACGCGAAATTTTAGGGCCATGCCGAAAGGGTGTCAAGAAATATACAACGATCCTGCCATTACCAGGCCAGATGCGCCGGATGCTGAACCGCAAGTCTGACGAAATCAGTATAGCCAACCCTGACGACGCTGCTCGAAATTTGACCGGAAAGCCCACGGGCTTCAACGTCTTCCAGCAAGGCATATAAGGTTATGGGGGCAGCGAGAAGAATATCAAGGAAGCGGTTCCCCTCCACGGCGGCGGCGACACCATCTGACAGCAGCAGCAGCGCGTCGCCCTCTTTAACGAGGCGGAGTTTCGCAACAAGATCATTTTGCCAGGGGGAATCGCTGAGCGTATGCAGCATGTCGGCCTCAGAATCGCAAAATCACATCATAGTCATCAAGACGCTGGCGCAGAGCATCCGGCTCCAGCATCTGCACGTCAACCACACGCGGCAGGTCATCGGGCAATCCGCGCTCCCGCCAGGAGGTGGCGCACAGCCAGCAGTTTTCAATATCGTAAAGGGGCAGCAGCTTAAAGGTGGCGATATAGTCACGGGCGAGGATCCCGGCAGGTTGCTGATCTTTGAGCAATTGAAACACGCCGTCACCGACAAAAAAGACGCCGATATCTTCCGTTAACGCGGACGTCGCCAGCAGCGCATCCAGCCCTTCCCTGCCCGCGCTCGAACCATGCGGCGCGCTCATAAAAACAATGGCGACACGTTTCATCAGAATTGCACCATGCGATCGCAGGTTAATGACGCCTCGGCCAACGCCCCGAGACCGCTAAGCGTAAATCCCGGCTGCAGGTTGAACGTCGCCAGCCCCAGTTGTCCGGCCTCGGTTTCATCCACAACCCCGCGCCGAAGCGCCGCCGCCACGCAGATATGCAACGCCACCCCGTGCTCCTGGTGCAGGGACTGCCAGGCGCGCACGAGGTCAAACTCATCGCTGGCAGGCGACGTAAGCTGGTTGGCGTTATACACCCCTTCTCGGTAGAAGAAGACGCTGATGAGCTCATGACCTTCCGCCAGTAGCGCGCGGGCAAACTGCCAGGCGCTGCTGGCCTGCTGTGTACCGTAGGCCGGGCCCGTCACCATCAGGGCAAAGCGCATTACTTGTCCTGCCCCTGGAAATCACCGCTCTTGAACTGGCGAATATAGAGATAAACCGTGTGCTTCGAGATATTCAGACGGTCGGCGACCTGGTTAATCGCGTCTTTAATATCAAAGATCCCTTTCTCATAAAGGTTCAGGACGATCTGACGGTTTTTAGCGTTATTGGAAACGTTTCGATCGGCATTGACCTCTTCGATGGTGAACTCCAGCGTTTGGGTTACCAGGTCTTCAACGGACGAGGCGAAGTTGACCTGGGAGTTCACTTCCGGGGTTTCCGGCGGAATAAAGGTGCTCATGATTTGCGAGAACGGAACATCGAGGTTCATGTTGATGCACAGCAGGCCGATAACCCGGTGATCGCGATTACGAATCGCAATCGTCACCGACTTCATCAATACGCCGCTTTTGGCGCGAGTGAAATAGCATTTGGAAACGCTGCTATCCGCACCAGTCATATCGTGCAGCATGCGCAGCGCGAGATCGGTAATCGGCGACCCAATTTTACGGCCGGTATGCTCACCGTTAGCGATACGAATGGCGGAACATTTAAGATCCTGCAAGGAATGCAGCACGATTTCGCAATGAGAGCCAATGAGCATCGCTAACCCGTCCACCACCGCTTCATACGATTTAAGAATATCGAAATCGGTTTGGTCGAAAGGACGTTGATCCAGCAAATCAAGTTCGCTGGTTTCGTTGGTTAAAAGCGACCTGGACATGAAAAAAAGCACTCCTTTTCAGGAGCCTGTCATTAGGTTGTCAGGGCAGGCTCATTAATTATTGAGGCATCTAAAGTAATACAGCGCGTAATGCGCTTTCCAGTGTTAATTATATCGCCCCAAATAAAAAAAGCCGCCGCCATTTCCGGCGGCGGCTTTCTTAGCCTTATTTTTTGCTGCTATCAGCCGCTTTCGCGTCAGTGGCATCTTTAGCATCTGCGGCAGCATCTGGTTTCGCGTCAGCTTTCGGCGCCGGTTTGATATCCAGCAGCTCTACATCGAAAACCAGCGTGGAGTTAGCCGGGATACCCGGAACACCCGTTTTGCCGTAGGCCAGATCCGGTGGGATGACCATCTTGATTTTGCCGCCTTTCTTAACGTTCTTCAGGCCTTCAGTCCAGCCCGGGATAACGCCATCAAGACGGAAAGAGAGCGGTTCGCCGCGGGTATAGGAGTTATCGAACTCTTTACCGTCGGTAAGTGTCCCTTTGTAGTTGACGACGACAGTGTCGCTGTCTTTCGGCGCATCGCCAGTCCCTTCTTTCTCTACTTTGTACAGCAGACCGGTGGAAGAGGTTTTCACACCCTTCTCTTTGGCGAAGGCGTCACGGAAGACTTTGCCTTTCGCTTCGTTATCCGCAGCGTCTTTTTCCATTTTCTCCTGAGCCGCAGTCTTCACGCGAGTCTCAAAGGCCTGCAGAGTCTGCTCGATCTCCTGGTCAGAGAGTTTGCTCTTATCAGCAAAAGCATCCTGAACACCGGCGATCAGCTGCGCTTTATCCAGTTTGATGCCCAGTTTTTCCTGCTCTTTCATGGAGTTTTCCATGTAACGACCCAGCGAAGCGCCCAGTGCGTAGGCTGATTTCTGGTCGTCATTTTTGAATGCTGCTTTGCTGTCGGCAGCCGGCGCCGCTTTTGCTGCGGCCGCATCGGCGGCAAAAGTCAGCGGTGCATTCAGCGCAACGGCCATCGTAGTTGCCAGAAGCGTTACTTTAAACAGTGATTTCATCCATTTCTCCAGGGCCGGGGCATCTCACCCCAGGGTTAACGTACATGAGAAGCGTACTATAAAACGTTGTAGAAGAAATCTACACACGAACGCTACTGAATATCAGATCTTTTCAGACTCTTTTTGTGTAAATTAGTTTCCTCTTCACACAGATATAGCTGCGTGCCGCGGCAAAGTTAAGTAGAATCCGCCACCGAATTGGGAAAAGGGGTGAAAGATGAACGATACCGCACTGGAAACGCGTCTGGCTGAACTGGAAAGCCGCCTGGCCTTTCAGGAAATCACCATTGAAGATCTCAACCGAACCGTCACGGCACACGAGATGGAGATGTCGAAGCTGCGTGACCATATTCGCCTGATGGCGGAAAAATTGAAGGCGACACAGCCCTCGCAGATTGCTTCGCAGTCCGAGGAAACGCCGCCGCCGCACTATTGAGACGTAAAAAAAGCGGGTTTCCCCGCTTTTTTTGTGCCTGAAGGCGAAATCAGTGGCAACCGCAGCCGCCGTTTCCGCCGCAACCACCTTTACCGTGCTCGTGGTCATGATCATGGCTGTGGCCATGGCCGCCGCAGCAACCGTCGTGGTCGTGATCGTGGTGATGGTCGTGCGCGCCGTGAACGTGGCCATGAGCCAGTTCTTCCGCCGTTGCTTCACGAATTGCCACCACTTCTACGTGGAATTTCAGGTTCTGGCCAGCCAGCATGTGGTTGCCATCAACGACCACGTGGTCATCTTCAACTTCCGTGATTTCAACCGGTACCGGACCCTGGTCAGTTTCCGCCAGGAAACGCATACCCACCTGCAGTTCGTCAACGCCCATAAAGACGTCTTTCGGTACGCGCTGCACCAGGTTTTCATCATACTGACCGTAGGCGTCATTCGCGCCAACTTCAACGTCAAACTTATCGCCAGCTTCGTGACCGTCCAGCGCATTTTCCAGGCCAGAGATCAGGGAACCGTGACCATGCAGGTAGTCCAGCGGCGCACTCACCGGAGACTCATCAACCAACACACCGTCTTCTGTACGTACCTGATAGGCCAGGCTGACCACCAGGTCTTTTGCTACTTTCATGATATCTCCTGATCATGGGAAGAATAGTGGCGCAGATTGTAGCGGAATTCTGCAGCCGTGTACCCCTTAGCTTAAAAAAAGGCGGAGGAGATCGCTAGTCCGGATGGAAAATGCCAATGACTTGTTCATCTTTGCGAACGTGCTCGCGGGCTTCTTTATCCGCCTCGCGCATCTGGTGGCCACACTTAACGCATTCAACAATATCAACATTGTTCTCACGCCACATAGCCAGTGAATCCTGCGCCTGGCAGGCCGGGCATTTTGCACCGGCGATAAAACGTTTACGTACCGCCATCACTCACCTTCTTATTCAAATTCATCCCAGCCGTCAGGCTGGCGACGTTCCTGCTGCATTTCCCGATGAAAAATCTCTTCCAGCTCGCGCCGGGCTTCCCGCACGCGGGAGATTTGCTGCATATCGCTGTGCACCGGCATCAGCTCGCGCAGCATCCGCATATCCAGACGACGAAAGTGCATCTGCGCGCGATGGGCCTGATGGGGATGCACGCCCAGCGTAATCAACGCCTTGCGTCCAAGTTCCAGCGCGCTGGAAAACGTCTCGCGGGAAAATTGCCTTACGCCCGCCTGCAGCAGCTCATGCGCTTCCACGCGCCCGCGGGCGCGCGCCAGAATATGCAGGTGGGGAAAATGCTGCTGACAGAGTTCCACCAGCTTCATGGTATCTTCCGGCTCATTGCAGGTTATCACGATTGACTGCGCCTGTTCCGCTCCCGCGGAGCGCAACAACTCCAGTTGCGTCGCATCGCCGTAATACACCTTATACCCGTACTTACGCATCAGGTTGACCGCGCTGATGTCGCGTTCCAGCACGGTAATACGCATCTTGTTCGCCATCAACAAGCGGCCTATTACCTGGCCGAAGCGTCCGAAGCCGACAATAATGACCTGCGGTTTATCATTTTCCACCCACGGAGTTTCGCCTTCTTCTTCCGGGCCGTTTAAGCGACGGGCCAGCAGCGCATCAATCGCCTTCACCAGCAACGGCGTCGTCACCATCGAGAGCGTCACGGTCACCAGCAGCAGCGCCATCTGATCGTGCTGGAACAGCCGCTGCGACGACGCGGTAGAGAACAGCACAAAGGCGAACTCGCCGCCCTGGCTCAGCACCCCGGCAAACTGCATACGCTCGGAACTTCTCAGGCCATAAACGCGCGCCAGCACGTACAGCACCAGCGTTTTAACCACCACCAGCACCACAACGCCGCCGACCACCAGCAACAGGTGGCGATACAACACGCCCAGATTTAACGCCATGCCGACCGAGATGAAAAACAGCCCCAGCAACAGCCCTTTGAAGGGCTCAATAGCGATTTCCAGCTCATGGCGGTACTCGCTTTCCGCCAGCAGAACGCCCGCGATAAACGTGCCCAGCGCCATCGACAGCCCCAGCGCATCCATGAACAGCGCCGAGCCCAACACCAGCAGCAGGGTTGCGGCGGTAAACACCTCCCTGACGCCGGAACCGGCAATAAAGCGGAAGACAGGACGCAGCAAATAGCGACCGCCAATCAGCATACCGGCGAACGCCAGCACCTTAAGCCCCAGGGTCAACCAGTCCGGATGTTCATCGCCGCTCCCGGCCAACAGGGGCACCAGCGCCAACGCTGGGATCACCGCCAGGTCCTGGAACAGCAGCACGGAGAAGCCGAGCTGCCCGGCTTCGCTGCGGTTCATCCCCTTTTCACGCATCAGTTGCAGCGCCATCGCCGTTGACGACATCGCCAGGCCAATCCCTCCGATCACCGCCGCCTGCCAGGAAAAATTCGTGAGCATGAGCAGACCACCGAGAATAGCGGCGCTCAAGGCAACCTGTAGTACGCCAATACCGAAGATAGAACGGCGCAGTTGCCATAGCTTTGACGGGTTCAGCTCAAGCCCGATGATAAACATCAGGAACACCACGCCAAGCTCAGAGAAGTGCAGAATTTCATCCACATCGCTGATAAACCCAAGCCCCCAGGGGCCGATAGCAATCCCGGCGAGCAGATATCCCAGCACAGCGCCAAGACCGATACGCGCCGCCAGCGGCACCGCGACAACGGCGGCGAACAAAAACAGCACGCCCGCCAGCAGAAGACCTGTACCTTCCATTATCGGCCTCCCGGCGCAATGGGGGACGCCAGCCATTCGCCATACGCCTTTGCATGGCTTGCCAGCTCTTCCGGGGGCTGACGGCGAGCCCAGTAAATGATAATGGGCGTCATCCAGTGCATACGGCACATCGCAGCCGTCAGCTCGAACGGGCGCAGAATATCGCTCATTGGATAACGGTTGAGGCCATCGTAGCGGTACGCCGCCTCTGGCTCGCCAGTAGTGATGACGCTACGCCAGTACTTTCCCGCCAGTTGATTCCCTCCGGTTCCGCTGGCAAAACCGCGGCTTAATACCCGATCAAGCCACTCTTTAAGCAGCGACGGACAGCTATAGGTGTAAAGCGGGTGCTGGAATACGATAACGTCATGCTCGCGCAACAACGCCTGTTCATGCGGGATATCGATAAAAAAATCGGGATAGTGTGCGTACAGGTCGTGTACGGTCACATTTTTTAATTGCAGCGCCGGCTTGAGCAAAACCCGGTTAGCTACCGAGTCCTGTGATTCCGGATGGGTATACAGCAGCAAAACTTTCGCTGTCTTCGACATCACCCCCTCCCGGTTTTGTGTATTGTTGTCGTTTTGGGCTACCATGGCGCCCCGGTGCGGCGATGGATCCGCACATTACATTATCATAATGACAATTTAACATAGTCTGAACATACGGCGCCTTATGATTGTTTTCTCCTCGTTACAAATTCGTCGCGGCGTGCGCGTCCTGCTGGATAACGCCACTGCCACCATTAACCCGGGTCAAAAAGTTGGCCTGGTGGGCAAAAACGGCTGTGGGAAATCCACGCTCCTGTCGCTACTGAAAAACGAGATAGCCGCTGATGCCGGAAGCTTTACATTTCCCGGCAACTGGCAGTTGGCCTGGGTTAACCAGGAAACCCCGGCGCTGGCGCAGCCAGCGCTGGAGTACGTCATTGACGGCGATCGTGAATATCGGCAGTTAGAAACCGAACTGAATGCGGCCAATACGCGCAACGACGGCCACGCCATTGCCACCGTCCACGGCAAACTCGACGCTATTGACGCCTGGACTATCCGCTCACGCGCCTCCAGCCTGCTGCACGGTCTGGGCTTTAGCAACGAACAACTGGAGCGCCCGGTCAGCGACTTTTCCGGCGGCTGGCGTATGCGCCTCAACCTCGCTCAGGCGCTGATTTGCCGCTCCGACCTCCTGCTGCTCGATGAACCGACCAACCACCTCGATCTCGACGCCGTCATCTGGCTGGAGAAATGGCTGAAGAGCTATCAGGGCACGCTGATCCTTATCTCCCACGACCGTGATTTCCTCGACCCGGTGGTGGGCAAAATTATTCATATAGAACAACAAACCCTGTTCGAGTACACCGGCAACTATTCGTCGTTTGAAATTCAGCGCGCAACCCGCCTTGCCCAGCAGCAGTCGATGTACGAAAGCCAGCAGCAAAAAGTGGCGCATCTGCAAAGCTTTATCGACCGCTTTAAGGCGAAAGCCTCGAAGGCCAAACAGGCCCAGAGCCGCATCAAAATGCTGGAACGCATGGAGATGATCGCCCCGGCGCACGTCGATAACCCGTTCCATTTCAGCTTCCGCGCACCGGAAAGCTTGCCGAACCCGCTATTGAAGATGGAGAAAGTCAGCGCCGGTTACGGTGAACGCACCATTCTGGACTCCATTAAGCTCAACCTGGTGCCGGGTTCGCGCATCGGTCTGCTTGGGCGTAACGGCGCCGGTAAGTCCACCCTTATCAAGCTGCTGGCCGGTGAGCTGCAACCCATGCACGGCGAGATTGGCCTTGCAAAGGGCATCAAGCTTGGCTATTTCGCCCAGCATCAGCTCGAATATCTGCGCGCCGATGAGTCCCCGCTCCAGCACCTGGCGCGCCTGGCGCCGCAGGAGCTGGAACAGAAGCTGCGCGACTACCTCGGCGGCTTCGGTTTTCAGGGCGATAAGGTCACAGAGAACACCGAACGTTTCTCCGGTGGTGAAAAGGCGCGCCTGGTACTGGCGCTGATCGTCTGGCAGCGGCCAAACCTGCTGTTACTCGACGAACCCACCAACCACCTCGATCTTGATATGCGCCAGGCGTTGACCGAAGCGCTGATCGATTTCGAAGGCGCACTGGTCGTCGTCTCGCACGACCGTCACCTGCTGCGCTCCACCACCGACGATCTCTACCTGGTCCATGATGGCAAGGTTGAGCCGTTCGATGGCGACCTGGAGGACTACCAGCAGTGGCTGAGCGACCTGCAAAAGCAGGAAAGTCAGCCTGATGAAGCGCCAAAAGAAAACGCCAACAGCGCCCAGGCGCGTAAAGACCAGAAGCGCCGCGAAGCGGAGCTCCGCACCCAGACGCAGCCGCTGCGTAAAGAGATTACCCGTCTGGAAAAAGAGATGGAAAAGCTGCACGCGCAGCTGGCGAAAGCGGAAGATAAACTGGGGGACAGCGGGTTGTATGACGTTGATCGCAAAGGGGAACTGGCAGAGTGCTTACAGCAGCAGGCCAGCGCGAAATCCGGGCTGGAAGAGTGCGAAATGGCCTGGCTGGAGGCGCAGGAGCAGCTTGAGCAAATGATGCAGGAAAGTTAATTCTGGCTCAAATTCATAAACACGAAATCTGTCTGGCGGTATAGTAAAACGCAGAATATTGATAACATCGCACCGTTATGGCTCAAATTACCCCAGTAGATTTCGAACTGTCGCCCGAAGAAAGCGCCGATTTCATCCCAATGCGGGGCGTGCGTAACCGCCACCTGCAAACGATGATCCCGCGTCTGATCCGCCGTCGGTTAAAATTCACTCCGCACTGGCAGCGGCTTGACCTTCCCGACGGCGACTTTGTCGACCTCGCCTGGAGTGAAGACCCGCAGCAGGCGAAACACAAACCACGGCTGGTGGTGTTCCACGGTCTCGAAGGCAGCTTATACAGCCCCTACGCCCACGGTCTGATTCATGCCGCCAAACAGCGCGGCTGGCTCGGCGTGGTGATGCATTTTCGCGGCTGCAGCGGCGAACCCAACCGCAACCAGCGAATTTACCATTCCGGCGAAACGGAAGACGGCACCTGGTTCTTACACTGGCTGCGCCGCGAGTTCGGCACGGTGCCGACGGCGGTCGTCGGCTATTCGCTGGGGGGCAATATGCTCGCCTGCCTGCTGGCCAAAGAGGGCGCCAGCGCGCCGCTGGATGCCGCGGTTATCGTCTCCGCGCCGTTTATGCTTGAGGCCTGCAGCTACCACATGGATAAAGGGTTTTCGCGGGTCTATCAACGCTACCTGCTGAATCTGCTCAAAGCGAACGCCTCGCGCAAGCTCAAGGCGTATCCCGGCACGCTGCCCGTCGATCTTAAACAGCTCAAGAGCGTACGCCGCATCCGCGACTTCGACGATCTTATCACCGCGAAAATCCACGGCTTTGCCGATGCGATAGACTACTATCGTCAGTGCAGCGCAATGCCGGTGCTGAGCCAGATTACCCACCCGACATTGATTATCCACGCGAAGGATGATCCGTTTATGGATCATCACTCTATTCCCGCTCAGGAAGAGCTGCCGGCGAATATTCAGTACCAGCTGACGGAACATGGTGGTCACGTAGGCTTTGTCGGCGGCACCTTGCGACGTCCGCAGATGTGGCTGGAACAACGGATTCCGGACTGGCTGACGCGCTGGTTAGGAGCCACGGTATGATAATCCCCTGGCAGGAACTCGATCCGCAGACGCTGGACAACCTGATCGAAAGCTTTGTCTTGCGCGAAGGCACCGATTATGGTGAACATGAACGAACGCTTGAAGACAAGGTCGCCGACGTCAAACAACAGCTACAACGCGGGGAAGCCGTGCTGGTGTGGTCCGAACTGCACGAGACGGTCAATATTATGCCCCGCACTCAGTTTCGCGGCTGACTATACTAAAACAATTGCTTATTCAGGGAGCAGTTCGACATGTCAGCCAAACATCCGGTGATCGCCGTAACCGGCTCCAGCGGTGCAGGAACGACCACTACCAGCCTTGCCTTTCGTAAGATCTTTTCCCAACTGAACCTCCGCGCGGCGGAAGTGGAAGGCGATAGCTTCCACCGCTATACCCGCCCGGAGATGGACATGGCCATCCGCAAAGCGCGTGATTTAGGCCGCCATATCAGCTACTTCGGCCCGGACGCCAATGATTTCGGCCTGCTGGAGCAAACCTTTGCCGCTTACGGGCAAACGGGCACGGGTCAGTCGCGCAAATACCTGCACACCTACGATGAAGCGGTCCCCTGGGATCAGGTGCCGGGCACCTTTACGCCCTGGCAGCCGCTGCCGGAACCCACCGACGTACTGTTCTACGAAGGGTTGCATGGCGGAGTGGTTACGCCGCAGCACGACGTGGCGCGCCATGTGGACCTGCTGGTCGGCGTGGTGCCCATCGTCAACCTGGAGTGGATTCAAAAACTGATTCGCGATACCAGCGAACGCGGCCACTCCCGCGAGGCGGTGATGGATTCGGTCGTCCGTTCGATGGAAGACTACATCAACTTTATCACGCCGCAGTTTTCACGTACGCACATCAACTTCCAGCGCGTACCGACGGTCGATACCTCTAACCCGTTCGCCGCCAAAGGCATCCCTTCGCTGGACGAGAGCTTCGTGGTGATTCATTTTCGCAATCTGCAAGACATCGATTTCCCGTGGCTGCTGGCCATGCTGCAGGGCTCATTCATTTCACATATGAATACGCTGGTGGTACCGGGCGGCAAAATGGGGTTGGCAATGGAGCTTATCATGACGCCGCTGGTACAGCGGCTGATGGAAGGCAAGCGGATCGCTTAATATGCTTGCCCGGTTGCGCAGTCCACAGCGCTACCGGGCCTGGTTTTTACGCCTCAATCACTTCATACGAGTGCGTGATATTCACCGCTTTCTCCAGCATCAAGGCCACTGAGCAGTATTTTTCTGCCGAAAGATCCACCGCGCGCGATACGGCCGCATCTTTAAGCGCTTTGCCGGTCACGATAAAGTGCAGGTTGATATGGGTAAACAAGCGCGGCGCTTCCTCGCGGCGCTCCGAGGTCAGCTTCACTTCGCAGTCGGTCACGTCCTGACGCCCTTTTTGCAGAATCGACACCACGTCGATGGCGCTGCAGCCGCCCGCCGCCATCAGCACAACTTCCATCGGGCTTGGCGCTTTATCACCGGAGTTGCCGTCCATCAAAATCTGGTGGCCGGACGCTGACTCACCCAGAAAGGTTAAACCTTCAACCCACTTCACTCGCGCTTGCATGTTCGTTAACTCCTGGTTGCATTTTTTCTGACAGATTACGCGCACATAACATTTCTCGCAACGGAAGGCGACCTGCGTCATGCTGAAGCGAGACACCAGGAGACATGCGGTGAAAGCTATGCTAAAACAGTCGGGATGCTACGGTAATACATTGAAGTACTGCATGTATGCAGAGGACATCTCAATTACAGGCTGCATCAAAATCCGACAGCCGACTTCCCAGGTACAGGGAAGGATACGATTGCAAAGCCAGTGGCAATCCCATTGCTGCCGCTGGAGAAAGCTTATAACAGAGGATAACCGCGCATGGTGCTTGGCAAACCGCAAACAGACCCGACTCTTGAATGGTTCTTGTCTCATTGCCACATTCATAAGTACCCATCGAAGAGCACGCTGATTCACCAGGGTGAAAAAGCAGAAACGCTGTATTACATCGTGAAAGGCTCCGTTGCAGTACTCATCAAGGATGAAGAAGGGAAAGAGATGATCCTCTCTTACCTGAACCAGGGCGATTTCATCGGTGAATTAGGCCTGTTTGAAGAAGGTCAAGAGCGTAGTGCCTGGGTACGTGCTAAAACAGCATGTGAAGTGGCTGAAATCTCATACAAAAAATTCCGTCAGCTGATCCAGGTTAACCCGGATATCCTGATGCGCCTCTCTTCTCAGATGGCTCGTCGCCTGCAGGTGACTTCTGAAAAAGTCGGCAACCTTGCTTTCCTGGATGTCACCGGTCGTATCGCGCAAACCCTGCTGAACCTGGCGAAACAGCCGGATGCCATGACGCACCCGGACGGGATGCAGATCAAAATCACCCGTCAGGAAATTGGTCAAATCGTGGGTTGTTCTCGTGAAACGGTGGGTCGTATCCTGAAAATGCTCGAAGATCAGAACCTGATCTCCGCTCACGGTAAAACCATCGTGGTTTACGGTACCCGCTAAGTCCACTCTACGGCGTATTGCCCCCGCAACACGCCGTTTTTGTCTTTATTCTCATGTGGCGCCGACTGATTTACCACCCCGAAGTTAACTACGCATTGCGACAGACGCTGGTGCTCTGCCTGCCTGTTGCCGTCGGTCTTGCGTTGGGCTACCTGAACTACGGTCTGCTGTTCTCCTTAGTACCCGCTTGTTGTAACGTCGCTGGCCTCGATACGCCCCATAAGCGCTTCTTTAAGCGCCTGATTGTCGGCGCTTCACTGTTTGCAGGCAGCAGTCTGGCAGTACAACTGCTGCTGGCACAGGACATTCCTTTACCGCTGATCCTCACCGGGCTTGCCATGATGCTCGGCGTTACCGCCGAACTCAGCTCGCTGCATGCGCGCCTGCTCCCGGCCTCGCTCATTGCCGCGGTTTTTACGCTCAGCCTTGCCGGCAATATGCCGGTGTGGGAACCGCTGTTGATCTACGCCTGCGGCACCCTCTGGTACGGGTTGTTTAACTGGTTCTGGTTCACCCTGTGGCGCGAGCAGCCGCTACGGGAATCACTCTGCCTGCTCTACCGTCAGCTTGCCGACTACTGCGAAGCCAAATACAGCCTGCTGACCCAGCACACTGACCCGTCTACCGCGCTGCCGCCGCTGCTGAACCGCCAGCAAAAGGCGGTGGACCTGATAACCCAGTGCTACCAGCAGTTGCATATGCTCGCGGCCAACAAGAACAGCGACTATAAACGCCTGCTTCGCGCCTTTCAGATGGCGATGGACCTGCAGGAGCATATCTCCGTCAGCCTACATTTACCGGAAGAGGTGCAGAAACTGGTCGAACGCAGCCACGCCGAAGCGGTGATTCGCTGGAACGCGCAGACGGTCGCCGCGCGCCTGCGGGTGATGGCCGACGACATTCTCTACCACCGCTTTCCGCGGCGCTTTTCGATGGAAAAACAGATAGGCGCGCTGGACAAAATCGCCCGCCAGC
Organism: Pluralibacter sp.; assembly: GCF_019237635.1. Classification (GTDB taxonomy): domain Bacteria; phylum Pseudomonadota; class Gammaproteobacteria; order Enterobacterales; family Enterobacteriaceae; genus Enterobacter_B. The sequence continues at coordinate 30,643 of NZ_JAFAGS010000145.1, read as the reverse complement.
ATCCGGATAACCCGGTCGGGCAGTTCTGCGCCTGGCATTTCAGCCGTATCGCGCGCGTTTTACGTCTTCAGCGGCCGCTGTACCCACGCAATCTGATGGCGGATAAAGAGCGCCGTCTACCGCTTATCCCGGCGCTCAGAAGCTATCTGTCGCTGAAATCCCCCGCCCTGCGCAACGCCGCGCGCATCAGCGTGATGCTGAGTACTGCCAGCCTGATGGGGGTCGCGCTGCATCTGCCGAAGCCGTACTGGATAATGATGACCGTGCTGTTCGTGACGCAAAACGGCTATGGCGCGACCCGGGTCAGAATATTTCACCGGGCGGCAGGCACACTTGCCGGGCTGGTTATCGCCGCCGGCGCACTGCACTTTCACGTACCGGAAGGGTATACCCTGGCGGCGATGCTGCTCATTACGCTCATCAGCTACCTGACGATTCGTAAAAACTACGGTTGGGCGATGGTCGGTTTTACCGTCACTGCGGTGTACACGCTACAACTGCTGACCCTCAACGGCGAGCAGTTCATCGTCGCCCGCTTTATCGATACGGTCATCGGCTGCCTGATTGCGCTTGGCGGGATGGTCTGGCTATGGCCGCAGTGGCAGAGCGGTCTGCTGCGTAAAAACGCCCACGACGCGCTGGAGGCCGACCAAAACGCCATTCGCCTGATCCTGAGCGATGACCCGCAGGCGCCGACGCTCGCCTACCAGCGTATGCGGGTAAACCAGGTTCACAACGCGCTGTTTAACTCGCTCAACCAGGCCATGCAGGAACCCGCCTTCAATTCGCGCTATCTGGCGGATATGAAACTGTGGGTCACCCACAGCCAGTTTATCGTCGAGCATATCAACGCCATGACCACGCTGGCGCGCGAACATAATATGCTGACGCCGGGTCTGGCGCAGCGCTATCTGCAGTCGTGTGAAATCGCCCTGCAGCGCTGCCAGCAGCGCCTTGAGTATGACGAGCCTGGCGGCAGTAATGATGCAAACATCATGGAATCGCCTGAGATACTGTCCCACGGCCCATTAAGCACCATGGAGCAGCATCTACAGCGCGTGCTTGGTCATCTCAGCACCATGCACACGATTTCGTCGGTGGCCTGGCGCCAGCGCCCGCGACATGGGATCTGGCTGCGCACCCGGCTTAGCGAGCACTAACCACCGCGCTGACCGCACGGGCGAAGCGCGCCATCCCTTCGTCGATGTCCGCGCGTTCCACCACCAGCGACGGCGCAAAGCGCATCACGTCCGGCCCGGCGTTAAGCACCATCACCCCCGCCTGCGCGCCTGCGTGCAGAAACTCGCGCGCGCGCCCTTTGTACTGCGGTTTTAACTCAGCGCCAATCAGCAGCCCCATCCCGCGAATCTCACTGAAAACGTCAAACTGCGCATCTATCTGCTGTAAATGACTGACGAACTGCTCGCGTTTTGCGCTCACGCCGTTCAATACCTCAGGCGTATTGATAATGTCGAACGCCGCCCCGGCGACCGCGCTGGCCAGCGGGTTGCCGCCATAGGTGGAACCGTGCGATCCCACGTGGAAGGCGCTGGCGATATCCTGCGTGGTCAGCATCGCGCTGACCGGGAAGCCGCCGCCCAGCGCCTTTGCGGTGGTCAGGATATCCGGCGTCACGCCGTAGTGCATGTAGGCGAACAGCGACCCCGTACGCCCCATGCCGGACTGCACTTCATCAAACACCAGCAGCGCCTGGTGCTTATCGCACAGTGCACGCAAACCCTGTAAAAACTCCGGCGTCGCCGCCGTCACGCCGCCTTCGCCCTGAATCGGCTCGACCACCACCGCGCAAGTATGGTCATCCATCACTGCGGCAACCGCGTGCAGATCGTTAAACGGCACGTGGATAATATCGGCCGGTTTGGGGCCAAAACCATCGGAGTATTTCGGCTGCCCGCCGACGGAGACGGTAAACAGCGAACGCCCGTGGAAGGCGTTATGGAAGGCGATAATTTTGGTTTTATACGGGCTGTGGCGGGTTGAAGCATAGTAGCGCGCCAGCTTAAAGGCGGTTTCGTTGGCCTCTGTCCCGGAGTTCATAAACACCACGCGCTCGGCAAAGGTCGCGTCAATCAGCTTGCGACCTAATCGCAGCGCAGGCTCGTTAGTAAACACGTTACTGGTATGCCACAGGGTTTCCCCCTGGCGCTTGAGCGCGTCCACCAGTGCCGGATGGCAGTGCCCCAACGCCGTCACGGCAATGCCGCCCGCGAAATCAATATACTCCTTGCCCTGCTGATCCCACACACGGCTTCCCTGGCCTTTAACCGGAATAAATTCCGCCGGGGCATAGATAGGGAGGATCACTTCATCGAAGGTCGCGCGTGTAATTGCGGGTTGAACGGTTGCCATGTCGGTCCTCTTATGCCGCTGTGATTATGAGAATATAATCACAAAATATGCATAAAAAATCACTTAATGGCAACCAGAATTCAACGATTCAGAAAGTTTGCCAGCAGGGCGTGCCCTTGCTCGCTCAGGATGCTCTCCGGATGAAACTGTACGCCTTCGAGATCCCACTCGCGGTGGCGGATCCCCATGATCTCACCGCTATCGCTCCAGGCGGTGACCTCAAAACAGTCCGGAAGCGTCGCCGGGTCTATCACCAGCGAATGGTAGCGCGTCACCGTCAGCGGGTTATTCAGCCCGCGAAAAACGCCCTCGCCGCGATGACTGACCGGTGAGGTTTTCCCGTGCATGACCTTCGCCGCCCGCACGATAGTCGCGCCGAAGACCTGCGCTATCGCCTGATGACCAAGACAGACGCCAAGAACCGGCGTTTTACCGGCATAGTGACGGATGACCTCAAGGGAAATGCCGGACTCATCCGGCGTACAGGGCCCCGGCGAAATGACGATTTTCTCAGGCGAAAGGCGGACTATCTCCGCAAGCGTTAACTCATCGTTACGCCGTACCAGCACCTCCGCCCCCAGTTCACAAAAATACTGGTAGAGGTTCCAGGTAAACGAATCATAGTTATCGATAAGCAGGATCATGGCGGCTCCGGTGACAGCAAACCGCGCTATTTTACTCAGAATCCTGCGCTTCGCTCACCACTTTAGTGAACAATTCCGTTAAGAGCGCCAGGTCGCCCATCGCCCCATTCTGATTTGCCTGACTCCACGCCTCCGGCGCTATCCCCTGCCAGTCGAGCAGGTAGCCTGCGTGAATGGCAAGCTGCTCGAAGAAGACCCTCTGCGCAAGTCCACTGCCGATTCGAAACGGGTGCAGGACGTTAATCTCGCAGTAGTAATGCGCCAGCCGCGCCACAAACGCCGTTTTATCCAGACCGGAAAGGTATGCCTCCTCTTCCAGCGCGCGCATCAGCGCATTCCCCTCTTTCTCTATCCAGGCAAAGTGACAGAAGCGGGTATCGCCCTGATAGATATCGACTTCGCGGTATTTTCCCGCCCAGTCGAAAATGTCCTGGTACAGCGCATGATGGATGGCGCAAAGCCACGGGAGCCCGCGTACCTGCGGGCCCAATGCCAGCGTCGCCGCCCGTAGCGCCGTAAACTCCCAGGCAGCCTGTTCAAGCTTGCGTGTCTGGTGGATACCCAGGCGGTTACGCATCACGTTAAGGCCGGGATACAGGTAAGGATCGCGATCGTCGCCGTATTTATCGCTCATAGTGCCTCCTGAGCGCCTCAAGACGTTCACGCGCCTGTTCGTCGGTCAACAGGACCCTGGCGATATCGACCCCTTCAAGGCGACGGCTGGCCTGAAAATTGGCATTACGGGTGCGTTCCCAGAGCTGGGTCTTTTGCTTATCGGTGAGTTTTTTCATCTGAACCTCCCTGACGCTTCCCCTTTTGCCACAAGTATAAGCAGCAATTTCAGGTTACGCAGGAAGGCTGAAAATGCGCGGGCGGATGACCCGCGCAGAAAGCGATTACGGCAGAAGTTTTGCAGACAGGATAACAACTGGCCTGGACGGCACATTCTGGTACGGACCAACATCGTGGGTCGGAACCTGGGAAATTTTATCCGCAACGTCCATCCCTTTTACAACCTTACCAAATACCGCATAACCGAAATCACGCTGGCCGTGATCGAGGAAAGCGTTATCGGCAACGTTGATAAAGAACTGACTGGTCGCGCTGTCTTTATCCGCGGTACGCGCCATCGAGATGGTGCCGCGGGTATTACGCAATCCGTTATCCGCTTCGTTTTTGATTGGCGGGTTAGGCTGCTTTTGCTGCATCTGCTCGGTAAAGCCGCCGCCCTGAACCATAAAGCCCGGGATCACGCGGTGGAACGTGGTGTTGTTATAGAAACCGCTGTTCACATACTTCAGGAAGTTTTCTACAGATACTGGCGCTTTCTGGCTGTTCAACTCCAGCTCAATATTGCCCGCAGAGGTTGTCAGCAGCACGTGCGGGTCACCTTTCGCGGCCAACGCAGCGGGAGAAATCGCCGAGATTGCAAAAACAGCCGCCACGGCAGCGAGCGTAGATTTGAGCATGTAAATTCCTTAACGGGGGCAGTAGAAAAAGCAAGTGGCTTGATTCTAAAAGGCGATCGACTGGCAGGCCAGCCTTTTACTTAATTTTACGCATTAGACATAGTTGTAACGATCGGGGCCGGGCTGTCGCGAATACACAAATGTGACAAGCATCACCTTAGTGAATTAGTTTTTTCATGAATTACAGAATAAACCTTTGCCACCATCACTATAATGAATAAAATCTGCCCACCCAGCGCATTGTCAATGCGCTTTACGTTTCTATTCACAGGCCAGTCATGACTAACAGCAATCGTATCAAGCTCACATGGATCAGCTTTTTCTCCTACGCCCTTACCGGCGCGTTAGTGATTGTTACCGGGATGGTAATGGGGAATATCGCCGATTATTTCCATCTGCCCGTGTCCAGTATGAGCAACACCTTTACCTTCCTCAACGCCGGGATACTTATCTCTATTTTCCTTAACGCCTGGCTGATGGAGATCGTGCCGCTGAAAACGCAGCTGCGCTTTGGCTTTCTGCTGATGGTGCTGGCGGTGCTGGGGTTAATGTTTGGCCAGAGCCTGACGCTGTTCTCGCTGTCTATGTTTGTTCTGGGCCTGGTCAGCGGGATCACGATGTCGATTGGTACCTTCCTGATTACCCACATGTATGAAGGTCGTCAGCGCGGGGCGCGCCTGCTGTTTACCGATTCCTTCTTCAGCATGGCCGGGATGATTTTCCCGATGTTAGCGGCCTGGCTGCTGGCCCGCACCATTGAGTGGTACTGGGTCTACGCCTGCATCGGTCTGGTTTACGTCGCGATTTTTGTGCTGACCCTGGGCTGCGAGTTCCCGGTACTGGGCAAACAGGCGAAGCAGGACGCCGACCAGCCGGTAGTGAAAGAAAAATGGGGTATCGGCGTACTGTTCCTGTCTATCGCCGCGCTCTGCTACATCCTCGGCCAGCTGGGCTTTATCTCCTGGGTGCCGGAATATGCGAAAGGTCTCGGCATGAGCCTGAACGACGCCGGTAAGCTGGTCAGCAATTTCTGGATGTCGTATATGTTCGGCATGTGGGCGTTCAGCTTCATCCTGCGCTTCTTCGATCTGCAGCGCATCCTGACCGTTCTGGCGGGCATGGCGGCGGTGCTGATGTATCTGTTCATCCATGCCAGCCCGGAAAACATGCCGTGGTTCATCCTGACGCTGGGCTTTTTCTCCAGCGCTATCTACACCTCGATCATCACGCTGGGATCTCTGCAGACCAAAGTTGCCTCACCGAAACTGGTTAACTTTGTGCTGACCTGCGGCACCATCGGCACCATGCTGACTTTCGTGGTTACCGGTCCTATCGTGGCGCACAGCGGCCCGCAGGCCGCGCTGGTGACGGCAAACAGCCTGTATGCGGTGGTGTTCGTCATGTGCTTTGCACTCGGCTTCGTCACCCGTCACCGTCAGCATAACGCTGCGGCGTCAGCGCACTAAGCCTCACGCTTACGCCCCTTTGCTGTCGGTAAAGGGGCTGAGTACCTCTAAACTCTCATGTCGAAGTTCTCCCATCGGAGTAATCGACCGAAAGCGTCCGCTCTCAATCAACCATAACGGTGCGGTGCTCATCCTCATCTCCCCGTACTGCACGTTGAACGCTCTGCCTGTTTTTTACGTCAAAAACCCTGCTTTTTGTACATAAATCCGGCAGGCGTGAAAAGCCAGCGAATTCCGTGACTTATAAATTTCCTGACAAATCAATTGCATACTCATTAAGTGGTAGGCAAAGCCGTATTTGATTTACATCAATAAGCGGGAAAGCTGAATCGTTAAGGTAGGCGGTAATAGAAAAGAAATCGAGGCAAAAATGAGCAAAGTCAGACTCGCTATTATCGGTAACGGTATGGTCGGCCACCGCTTTATTGAGGATCTTCTTGATAAAGCGTCGGCGGACCAGTTCGATATTACCGTTTTCTGTGAAGAGCCGCGTATCGCCTACGACCGCGTCCACCTCTCTTCCTACTTCTCTCACCACACAGCGGAAGAGCTGTCGCTGGTGCGCGAAGGCTTCTATGAGAAGCATGGCATCAAGGTGCTGGTTGGCGAGCGGGCGATCACTATCAACCGCCAGGAAAAAGTGATCCACTCCAGCGCGGGTCGTTCCGTGTTTTACGACAAGCTGATCATGGCGACCGGCTCTTACCCGTGGATCCCGCCTATCAAGGGCGCGGAAACACAGGATTGCTTCGTTTATCGCACTATTGAAGACCTGAACGCCATCGAATCCTGCGCTCGCCGCAGCAAGCGCGGCGCCGTCGTCGGCGGCGGCCTGCTGGGCCTTGAGGCCGCTGGCGCGCTGAAAAACCTCGGCGTGGAAACCCATGTTATCGAATTCGCCCCAATGCTGATGGCGGAACAGCTCGATCAGATGGGCGGCGAGCAGCTGAAGCGCAAAATTGAAAGCATGGGCGTGCGGGTTCACACCAACAAAAATACCAAAGAGATCGTTCAGGAAGGCAACAGCGCGCGTAAAACCATGCGCTTTGCCGACGGCAGCCACCTCGAAATCGACTTTATCGTGTTCTCAACCGGCATTCGTCCGCGCGACAAGCTGGCCACCCAGTGCGGTCTGGCGGTCGCTGAACGTGGCGGAATTGAGATTAACGATACCTGCCAGACCTCCGACCCGGATATCTACGCAATCGGCGAATGCGCCAGCTGGAACCGCCGCGTGTACGGCCTGGTAGCGCCTGGCTACAAGATGGCGCAGGTCGCTGTTGACCATATCCTCGGGACGGAAAATACCTTTGAAGGCGCCGACCTGAGCGCCAAGCTCAAACTGCTGGGCGTGGACGTTGGCGGTATCGGCGATGCCCATGGCAGTACGCCTGGCGCACGCAGCTACGTCTACCTCGACGAAAGCAAAGAAGTCTACAAGCGCCTCATCGTAAGCCAGGACAATAAAACGCTGCTCGGGGCGGTGCTGGTCGGCGATACCAGCGACTACGGCAACCTGTTGCAGCTGGTGCTGAACGCCATCGAACTGCCGGAAAACCCGGATTCGCTGATCCTTCCGGCGCACGCCAGCCATGGCAAACCGGCTATCGGCGTGGATAAACTGCCGGACAGCGCGCAGATTTGCTCCTGCTTCGACGTCACCAAAGGCGCGCTTGTCGCCGCCATCAACAAAGGCTGCCATACCGTTGCCGCGCTGAAGGCGGCAACCAAAGCGGGTACCGGCTGCGGCGGTTGTATCCCGCTGGTAACCCAGGTGCTGAACGCCGAGCTCGCCAAACAGGGCATCGAAGTTAACAACAACCTCTGCGAACACTTTGCCTTCTCGCGCCAGGAGCTGTATCACCTGATTCGCGTGGAGGGGATCAAATCCTTCGACGAGCTGCTGGCGAAATACGGCAAAGGCTACGGCTGCGAAGTGTGTAAACCGACCGTCGGCTCGCTGCTGGCGTCCTGCTGGAACGAGTATGTACTCAAGCCTCAGCACACGCCGCTGCAGGATACCAACGACAACTTCCTGGCGAATATCCAGAAGGACGGCACCTACTCGGTTATCCCACGCTCTGCGGGCGGCGAGATTACCCCGGAAGGGCTGCTGGCCGTCGGGCGCATCGCCCGCGAATTCAACCTGTACACCAAAATCACCGGCTCCCAGCGCATTGGCCTGTTCGGTGCGCAAAAAGACGACCTGCCGGAAATCTGGCGTCAGCTGATTGAAGCGGGCTTCGAAACCGGTCACGCTTACGCCAAAGCGCTGCGCATGGCGAAAACCTGCGTCGGCAGCACCTGGTGCCGCTACGGCGTGGGCGACAGCGTCGGCTTCGGCGTCGAGCTGGAAAACCGCTACAAAGGGATTCGCACCCCGCACAAAATGAAGTTTGGTGTGTCCGGTTGTACCCGCGAATGTGCGGAAGCCCAAGGCAAAGATGTCGGTATCATCGCCACCGAAAAGGGCTGGAACCTGTATGTTTGCGGCAACGGCGGCATGAAACCGCGCCACGCCGACCTGCTGGCGGCGGATCTTGATCGCGAGACGCTTATCAAATACCTCGACCGCTTCATGATGTTCTACATCCGCACCGCCGATAAGCTGACCCGTACCGCGCCGTGGCTGGATAACATGGAAGGCGGCATCGCGTACCTGAAGAGCGTCATCATCGACGATAAGCTCGGCCTGAATGCGCATCTCGAAGAAGAGCTGGCGCGCCTGCGCGAGGCCTTTGCCTGCGAGTGGACCGAAACCGTCAACAACCCTGCCGCTCAGGGCCGTTTCAAACACTTTATCAACAGCACCCAGCGCGATCCGAACGCTCAGGTAGTGCCTGAACGCGAGCAGCACCGTCCGGCCACGCCGTACGAGCGTATTCCGGTCACGCTGGTGGAGGAAAACGCATGAGCCAGTGGGTAAACATCTGCAATATCGACGATATTCTGCCAGCGACCGGAGTGTGTGCGCTGCTGGGCAAGGCGCAGGTCGCGATTTTCCGTCCACGTCATGATGAGCAGGTCTTCGCGATCAGCAACATTGACCCATTTTTCGACGCGAGCGTGCTCTCCCGCGGCCTTATCGCGGAACACAATGGTGAACTGTGGGTCGCCAGCCCGTTGAAAAAACAGCGTTTCCGTCTGCGTGACGGCCTGTGCATGGAAGATGAAAGCCATTCCGTTGCACATTTCGAAGCACGCGTGAAGGACGGTCAGGTACAATTGAAAGCCTGATAGCGTAACCCGGCGGCGCTCTGTCGCCGGGTCCTTACTCCTTTTGCGAGATTCCTATGGATCATTTACCCATCTTTTGCCAGTTGCGCGGCCGTGACTGTCTGCTGGTTGGCGGCGGCGATGTTGCCGAACGGAAAGCGCGTCTGCTGCTGGACGCCGGCGCGAAGCTGACGGTTAACGCCCTCGATTTCGCCCCGCAGTTTCGTGTCTGGGCCGATGCCGACATGCTGACGCTGGTCGAAGGTGAGTTTAATGAAGCGCTGCTGGACGCCAGCTGGCTGGCGATCGCCGCCACCGACAGCGATACCGTCAACGCGCGCGTCAGCGCGGCCGCCGAATCTCGCCGTATTTTCTGCAATGTCGTGGATGCTCCGAAGCAGGCAAGCTTCATTATGCCGTCGATTATTGATCGCTCGCCGCTGATGGTGGCCGTCTCGTCAGGCGGCACATCGCCGGTGCTGGCGCGTCTGCTGCGGGAAAAGCTGGAATCTCTGCTCCCCCTACACCTCGGACAGGTAGCGCATTACGCAGGATTATTGCGCGCCCGCGTGAAACGGCAGTTTGCCACCGTCGGCGAGCGTCGCCGTTTCTGGGAAAAGTTATTTGTTAACGACAGACTGGCGCAGTCGCTGGCGAACCAGGACCACAAAGCCGTTGAGGAAACGACCGAAACGCTGCTTGGCGAACCGCTGGAGCATCGCGGTGAAGTGGTGTTGGTCGGCGCCGGGCCTGGTGATGCCGGGCTGTTAACACTCAAGGGCCTGCAGCAGATCCAGCAAGCGGATATCGTCGTTTACGACCGCCTGGTCTCCGATGACATCATGAATCTGGTGCGTCGCGATGCCAACCGCATTTTCGTCGGCAAACGCGCGGGCTACCATTGCGTACCGCAAGAAGAGATCAACCAGATCCTGCTGCGCGAAGCGCAAAAGGGAAAACGGGTGGTGCGTCTGAAAGGCGGCGACCCGTTTATTTTTGGCCGCGGCGGTGAAGAGCTGGAAACGTTGTGCAATGCAGGCATTCCGTTCTCCGTGGTGCCGGGTATTACCGCCGCCTCGGGCTGCTCCGCGTACGCCGGAATTCCGCTGACCCATCGCGATTACGCCCAAAGCGTGCGCCTGGTCACCGGGCACCTGAAAACCGGCGCAGAGCTGGACTGGCATAACCTGGCGGCAGAAAAACAGACGCTGGTATTTTATATGGGACTCAACCAGGCCGCCACTATCCAGCAGAAGCTGATTGAGCACGGTATGCCGAAAGAAATGCCTGTCGCTCTGGTCGAAAACGGCACCGCCGTCCAGCAGCGCGTGGTCGACGGGACGCTGGCCGACCTGAGTAAACTGGCAAGCCAGGTCGTCAGCCCCTCGCTTATCATCGTCGGGCGCGTCGTGGCGCTACGCGAGAAGCTGAACTGGTTTTCACACCACTAATTGCCAGAGGCCGCGCAGCTTTGCTGTAAAATACGCAACACGGTCTCTTCCCCGCTGCGGTTGGGGTTGATGCGTATAGCGTAGCGTTCTATCCCAGGATTCGCTTCGCGAAAGGTTCCAGACAGCCGGTAGAAGAGCGGCGGGATTTCATATTTTGATTCCGCCCCAACCGGATACGGCAGCGCCCCCAGGCGCTGCGCGTGTTCCAGCACCTGCTGCGCAATCGGCCGATGAAACTCCACCAGCAGCACCTTTGACTGCGCGTTAGCGACCACCGCCTGCTTCACGTCAGGAACAGCACCGTTGTTCAGCATGGCCTGCAAGCGTTCCGTCACGCCCGCCTGCACGGCATGCATAACTGGCGCAAACGCCAGCCCGCGCAGCACCTCCAGCGCCTGCGCGCCCTGAATCTGGCTACCACCGGAATACATCGTCGCGCGAATGCGGGCAATAGCCTCCGCATTGCCCACCACCACCCCAACCCCCTCGGGGCCGAACAGCTTAAAGCTGGAAAAGGTAGACAGCGTGGCGCCATATTCGCAGCCGATGGCTGGCGTCTTCATCACCGCATAGTTATCGTCGGTCAGAGTGGGAATGCCCGCCGTATGCAGCATTCCCAGCACCGTATCCAGCCGATAACCGTCCTCCGGGCGCTGGCGGGTATGTTGCACCAGCGCGAAATTTGGACGCTGCTCCGCGATGGCGCGGGCAAGCGAGGCCGGGTCGTTAAAATCGGCACGTACCCGCGCCAGACCCATCTGCTCAATGATAACCGCCGTCGTCGGATAGACGGGCGCATCATGAATCAGCAATCGCGCTCCCGGGCCAGCCAGCGCCGCCAGAGCGGCCCGAATCGCGCCGGTCCCTGCGCCCTGAACCAGAACCGCCGCCCCGGCATGAAAAGCCTCGGCCAGTACAGCCTCCACCCGCTGCGTCGTGCGGGGTTGGTTCCGACCCGGTGATAACCCAAGGTCGCCACCGCCAAGAAAATCAGCGCCGGGGAAATGACGACAAATGGCGTCCACCAGCGCAAATTGCTTATGCTGCGCCTCCACCAGCGTCATGCTCTGTAACGGATACGTTTTCATGCGTTATCTGAACCTTATGCCGGAATAAATAAGCCAAGCCAGTACAGCAGGTTCAGCACGATGCCGGTGATCAACACCGCCACCACTGGCGCTGCCATTTTTTGTACCGGACGTCCCAGCGCTTCGTTGAAGAAATACAGCGCCGCTGCAATGGAGAAACCGGTATAACCTGCCATCTTGATCGCCGCGAAAATAGAGCCCACCAGCAATGCCAGCTCCATCAGCATATTCATGGCGTTACGGATGTTATCCGAGGCGTTTCGCACTGACGGGTAGCGCCCCAGCCATTTTCCGATAGAGCGTAGCAGCAGAACCTCTGCGGAAATCACCAGCGCGCCAAGTACAGCCGCCAGCAACGGGTTTGGCACCAGATAGCCTACCGCATAAACGAAAGTAAACCCCGCCACCGCGTACACGCCGGTCGCCAGCGCGGTCGTCGCAATCATGGGTACAAACCCCAAACCGCGCATAAATTCAGCCAGCGCCGCCTGGTGGATAAGCGACTGCGATTGTTCCGGCGTAACGCCCGCCGCATAGGCTTTTTCCAGCGTAAAGATAGAGACCTCGCTACCGGCGAAAATTTTCATGCTGGCGACGGTGGCAATCAACGCGCCTACGATTGCGATATACGGTAGGTTTTTAATAATGCGCGAGGTTCGCTCCTCGAACACCGACATACCGCTGGCGCCATCTTCACCCTGGCCGCGATGGCGTAAATCCTGCGTAATGGCAATGCCCAACAGCACCACCATGCCGACAAAGATCTCAATGGACTCCGGGCTCAGGTGCGGGAAGAAACGCACCACCACGACGCGGGTCATCAGCACAATGACGGCGGCAACCAGCCCGCTTTTCCAGCCGAACTGGTAGAAAATCGCCACCAGCGGAAACAGCGCAAACGCCGACACCACCGGTGAGCTCAGTTCCCCTAACGAACCAAGCACATCGACAGGCAACGCGGTAAGCAGGTGGTTCACCGGCAGCAGGCAGGTCAGGATCAGGATGCCCCACACGGCCCCCATACCAAACGCCAGAATGCTGTTAGCCGCCAGCACACCCAAAATATCCGTCGGCAAAAATAGCAGCCAGGCATTGAGCAGCCCCGTCTTCAGGGTAAACGAGATCCCAACCGACGCGACAAAGCCAATGCTCAGGCCAAAGGCGATACTCCCCGCCTCGCGGCGGTTCATATAGCCCTCAATCAGCTGCGGTAAAATGGGCCGGATACCGTCATGAAAAACGGCGGCGGAACGGTGCGCCAGCAGCGACGTCATTCCGGTCAGACAGGCGACCACAATAAGTTGTATATAGAACGCCATACGTAAGCCTTTTTTATTTTAAGTGTTTGATAAGCAGAGGTATCGCATGCTCAACGTGCTCAACGGAGAGGCCAAAGGCCACTTTCCCTTCCGCGACCATTTTTGCGATAAGTTCGTCTTTCGCCTTAATACCCGGTTTGGCGATGGTGCAGCTCTTGTTAAACCCAATCACCGCAATGGCAATCGACAGGGCCGCGCCAGCGCCGGTGTTACAGGCACCGATGTAGTAATCCAGCTGGCCGGATTTCACCTTCATCGCCGCTTCCATATCGTTGTAAATGAACACCTCAAAACAGCCAGGTGCCGTGGTTTCGATAGTTTTCTTAATCTGTTCACGCTGTAAGCCAGCAACGCCAATCTTTTTCATCTTGTTATCCTTGACTTAAAAAAACGAGCAGGGTTATCCCGTAGCATCAGGTCCACATCAGCCTGGCTAAATCCGGCCTGATGAAGTTGCGGTACAAAGGTCGTCAGCAGATAGTCGTAACCATTACCGCCATTAGCCTTCAGGTGAGAACGCCGCGTTACGTCCATCGACAGCATCACCTGCCCCAATAGCCCGCGCTCGCGCAGCGCGTTCAGCATCTGGATGCGTTTTTCGTCGGGGTAGTAGTTGTTTTTACCGATAGTGTCGAACTGCACATACGCGCCCGAGTCGATCATGCGCAGAATGTTGTCGAGGTTGTCTTTCAGGTCACAATGACCGATCACCACCTGGGAGAGATCCACGCGGTATTTTTTCAACAGCGCAATCTGCTCAAGCCCCATCGTGCTGAAAGAGGTGTGGGTTGAAACAGGACGCCCCGTTTCGTGGTGCGCCACGGCGGCGGCATAAAACACCTTTTCCTCAAGCTCGGTGATAACGCCTTCACTGGAGCCGATTTCACCTATAACGCCCGCTTTCAGTCCGGTGTCGTCAATGCCGATTTCTATCTCATCGATCATCTCCTGCGCCAGCTGCCGAACAGAGCGCTCTGCGACATGCTCAGGAAAGAACGCGTGCTGGTAATACCCGGTGCAGGCAATCACGTTGATGCCGGTATCGCGCATTAAATCCAGCAAAAACGGTGGATTACGCCCCATGTAGCGGTTGGTCATTTCAACGATATTGCGCACCCCACGCTGCATCAGCATGTGCATTTCGTCACGAATGAGCGCGTACTGATCCAGACGGCAATCGATGCCGCCTTTAAAACCCGATAAATCAATATGCAGGTGCTCGTGAGCATAGGTGTAGCCAGAGGGATCAATCATCTTTCGAATTCCTCACGGACGTAATGAGCGGAAGAAAAGAGCGGCCATTTTCGGGCGCCTCGGCGCCAAAAAACGCGCAGACGGTAGCGCCGACATCAGACAACGTGGCGCGCAGACCCAGCCCGGCAGGAGCCTGCCCGGGTTGCCAGATAAGTAGTGGGACCTTTTCACGGGTATGTTTGCTGTGCCCGATGGTGGGGTCGTTGCCGTGGTCCGCCATCACCACCAGACAGTCATCGGGCGTCATCGCCTCAATAAGCCAAGCCAGTTCGCGGTCGACCAGTTGCAGCCTGTCGGCATAGCGGGCGGTGTCCTGGGCGTGTCCCGCGAGATCCGTTTCCTGAATATTGGTGCAGATAAAAACCGTTTCCCTGGCGGCGAAAGCCTGACGCGTTATCGCCATAATGCGCTGGCTATCCACGACGTTCTGCCAGCTTTCGCCATGCGGGTTGCTGACGATATCCGCCACTTTGCCAACCAATACGGTCATGATGCCGCAGTCATGAAGGCGGGCCGGAACCTGCACCGTCTCGTCCACGCCATACCCCATGTGCGCGACCTGGAAACCGTGCTGATACACCCCCGAACGCGGCGCGTTGATCCCCACATAACGCCCCTCTTTTTCCTCGACGGCCTCCAGAATTTGCCGCGTGCTGGCAAGCTTCCCGCCAAAAGCGATAACGCGGCCAACCTCGACCTGTTCACGCACCGCACGGCCAATGGCTTTCACCTCATCGAAGTTTTTCTCACTGAGGTTGCCGGTAATGTTGTAGACCTGACCCAGATCGGCCTCAAGGTTATCCCCCACTGCCACAGCCCCATCCACCAACAGCCACGACAATCTCTCGCCGTGCCGTTCCGTGCGCCAGCCCGCCGCGCGAAGCGCCGATTCAACCTTATCGATGACCGTGCTAAAAGGCATGCGCAGGGGCGTGCGCGGCCGGGTGCCGAGAATCTCCTGGTGTCCCATGAACGTATCGCCCCCCTCATGCTGTAGCTCAGCCACGCCCCAGACGGCGTCAGGAGATGGCTGCATCACGCCGGGCGCATAGCCGAGCGCATTGATCAGCCCCAACGTCTCCAGTGTCGGCAGACATAGCGCGGGAAAGGCTTCCAGAATATGCCCGCAGGTGTTTGCGCCGATGTCCTGGGGGCGAACCTGCGGTACGTCCGCCATTGCGCCAACGCCGAAGCTGTCTACCACCACCACCACGAATCGCGCCATTACGCCTCCAGACTATTGCCGAGACTGTCATACCGCGCCGCGATATGCGGCTCGCCCTGCTGTATCCCGCAAACCAGCACCACATCGCTGCGGGTCACAAAGATCTGCGTACGAAAACAGAGAAGAACCGCACTCCCCACCGGATAGTCGCCTTCAAGCGGCAGGTAGTAGTCGATGCTGCTGTCGTCGAGAGTCCCAAGATGCGCCTCGCAGGCGCTGTCGCGTCCCGATGTAAACACCAGCGCATTTCGGGCATGACCGCGACGATAATAGCCACCGCCATAGCAGTAGCTGCGGCCGCGAAAATGATGCGAGATCTCGCTCAGCCAAAGCATGGCGATACGCTCGGGCTGACAGCCACGCTGGTTGGCCGGAATCGTCCCCGTCAGCGCGTGTCCGGGCTCAGAGTGGGTCACACCGTAACCGGCAAGCAGCGGTAATGATGTACAGCTGGTCGCCGACGGCGCATTTAATTGCTCTAACGCCACGCCCTGCGCCAGCAACGTGTCACGCGCGCGCACCAGCGAGTGCAAATTGGGCGTCGGCATAATTTCCCCCAGCGCCTCATCCCAAAGAAGGCAGGGGAAATGCGTCAGGCCAACCAGCCGAATTCCGGGCATCGTGCGCAGCGCCTCTACGGTGGCGGTCAGTTCCGACAGCGCAAAACCGCTCTCCTGCCCTGAGTAGAGGAAATCCTGCTCACCATAGACTTTCAGCATCACGGACTGCGTGATTCCTGCCCGCACCGCAGCACGGGAAACCTCGCGGGCTTTCTCCAGTGAGAACAGCGTAATGACCTCAGTCCCCTGTCGGACGACCGCCTCAACCTGCGCCGAAGGAATTTGCACCAGATGCCCCTGATGAGCCACCTTCAGACCCGCGCGACGCATCACCCGGCTTTCCTTGTAGTCCACCGCCACAATCCCCTGATAGCCAAGCGCCAGCAGTTTCTGCGCAAGCCAGGGGTTGCGCCCCAGTTGCTTGGTCATCAGGTACAGCGTGATACCGTGTCGTCGTGCGGTCTCAACCAGCAATCGTCCATTTTCCAGCACCTGATCGACGTCAATGACCCAGCTATCCGGTGCTATTTTGCCCTGCTGCCATAGCCGAAGCGCAGCGCTGATGAGTGCAGGGTTCTGGCGCTTTAATGCATCAACAAACATCGTATTGCCCCATATCCATTAACCAGACAAATATTCATTTTTTTGAATATTTAACTTAAAACGTCAACATCAGCGAATTACTCCGCCGGGCTGTTCACCAGCCACAACCCGTACAGGTTTGCCAGCAGATATCCCTCTTCATTTTCATGCACGGTAACCGCGAACTCCTGCAGCAGGGCGCAATGCGCCTGATGTACCCGAGACCAGAGGCTGGAGAGTCTGATCTCCTGCAGGATATCGCCGTCAAGCGGCGCGATGACCTCCCCGCGACGGCTGCGCATCAGCGCATTGGCCATGTGGGTTATCGCCATCTCCCCCTGTTCGCTATAGACCGGAAGCCGCCACTCCGCATCCAACCGTTTCACCACCTTCAGCATGCCGCTACGAATATCGCTATCGATGACGCCTGCTTCACACAGCAGATTGAGCCTGTTCTCCATCTCATTCGCCTTCATCTTAATAACTGGGTTCCTGCTCGCCGTTCACCACGCGTTGCTGGTGCGCCAGCAGTGCGTTTTCATCCACCACCGCCCTGATCAACTGCTGCATGGGATAATCATCGGCACGCGTTAAGATAACCGCCTCGGTCGCCTGCAAGAACGGCGACTCTTCCCGTAACGCGATGGCCTCAAGTCCTAACATCGTCAACTCGGCCTCGGCGGCGACGTTCCAGATAACGGCGTCAATATCGCCCTTCACGATGCGCGGCAAACTCTCATGGTACGAGAGATCAACACGTTCAACAGGGCGACCCGCGAAGTAGACTTCAGTCATAATCTTCTGGTCCGCAGAACGGTTATCGAGCCCGACGCGCTTGACGCTATCCGCTTCTCCCTTGCGGCAAATCAGCTTATGCTCGCCGACGTAGGTATGCGGTCCCAGCGCCAGCGCGATATGCAGGCCGTTTTGCGTCAGATAGCTTTCTGCCGCCAGCCGCGACACCACCGCCATGTCGTATACACCGTTCAGCAAACATTCCACGCGAATATCGGCCCCACGCATATGGGCGTAATAGAATGGGATATCCTCAAACTGCGCTTTTAGCCCGCTTGCCAGACCTTCATACAGCCGCGTATAGGGCAGCGGCATCGCGCAGACCACATTGCTGATATCCAGATGCGTCAGCAGCGCCTTGTTGTCCATATCCACAAGAAAGCTGCCATTGCGCCCCCGGCGCTCAATGCGAATTGCGCCTGCCGATTCCAGCGTTTTCAGGGCAGCCTGCGTCAGCCCAACGGACGTACCGCATTCGCCAGCCAGTTCCTCTATGGTTTTTAATCGGTTACCGCGCTCTTGCCCCAGCAAATAGCGAGCCAGCGTGGTTAACGTCATTCCTTCTTTTTTTATAAACGTCCGGCGCATCTTTTATCTTCAGTATTTTGAATATTTATATCTTCAACAAAATGTTGATAAGGCACAAGCCCCAATCATGCAAAGGGTGAATAGGGTCACACAATACAGAATGCTTATCCCTCAGCCAGTCGCCAGGGATAAAAAAACCGGGGTCTGAGCAGACCCCGGTCTAGTTAACAACGCATCGTCGTCATTACGGATGAGCCACAAAACCGATCGCTTCATACACCGCGTTCAGCGTTTCAGAGGCGCGGGCACGCGCTTTAGCGGCGCCCTCTTTCATGACGCTCTTCAGGAAGGCTTCATCGTTACGGTAGCGGTTATAACGATCCTGCAGCTCGCTCAGCATGCCGGATACCGCATCGGCAACTTCGCCCTTCAGGTGGCCGTACATCTTGCCTTCGAAGTGCTGCTCCAGCTCCGGAATGCTCTTACCGGTGACGCCGGACAGAATATCCAGCAGGTTGGATACGCCCGCTTTGTTCTGCACGTCGTAGCGAACCACCGGCGGCTCGTCGGAATCCGTCACCGCGCGTTTGATTTTCTTCACGACCGATTTCGGGTCTTCCAGCAGGCCGATAACGTTGTTGCGGTTATCGTCAGACTTGGACATCTTCTTCGTCGGCTCCAGCAGGGACATCACGCGCGCGCCGGATTTCGGAATAAACGGCTCTGGCACTTTGAAAATATCGCCATAGATAGCGTTAAAGCGCTGTGCGATATCGCGGCTCAGCTCCAGATGCTGTTTTTGGTCTTCGCCGACCGGCACCTGGTTGGTCTGATACAGCAGAATGTCCGCCGCCATCAGCACCGGGTAATCGAACAGACCAGCGTTGATGTTTTCGGCATAGCGCGCAGATTTGTCCTTAAACTGCGTCATGCGGCTCAGTTCGCCGAAGTAGGTGTAGCAGTTCAACGCCCAGCTCAGCTGCGCATGCTCCGGCACGTGAGACTGAACGAAAATGGTGCTTTTTTCCGGGTCGATGCCGCAGGCGAGGTACAGCGCCAGCGTGTCCAGCGTCGCTTTACGCAGCGCCTGTGGGTCCTGACGCACGGTGATCGCATGCTGGTCAACGATGCAATAGATGCAGTGGTAGTCGTCCTGCATGTTTACCCACTGACGCAGCGCACCCATATAGTTACCGATGGTCAGTTCACCTGAAGGCTGTGCGCCGCTAAAAACGATGGGCTTAGTCATTTTTCAATTCCTGATGTTCACTGTGCGGGAGCCCGAGAGCGGGCAATAAATCGTTAAACCGGTCAAAGAGGAAGTCCGGACTGCTGAGCGCAATCGCTTCGCCGTAGTTATAGCCGTAGGTCAGGCCGACAGAGCAGCAGCCAGCCGCCGCAGCGGCGAGAATATCATTGCGCGAATCCCCGACAAAGAGCAGCTCTTCCGGTTTCATGGATAATTTTCCGGCCACCAGCAACAACGGTTCCGGGTGCGGCTTTTTGTTCTGCACGTCATCGCCACCGACGACCACGGTGAAATATTTGGCGATATCCAGCGCTTCCAGCAGCGGCGCCACAAACGGCGTCGGCTTGTTGGTCACTAACGCCAGCGGCAGACCTTTGGCGTGCAGCGCGCCCAGCGTATCGGCGACATCCGGGAACAGGAAGCTGCCTTCTTCGGCAAACTCAGCGTAGTAGCGGTCAAACAGCTTACGCAAAATACGCTGCTGTTCAGGCTTTGGAATATCATCGCCGTCGATGGAGGGTTTCCCCTGCGCGGCGCGCTGAACGGCACGCTCCTGGCGCGCCCAGGTCAAGGCGCGTTCCATCAACACATCGGCGCCGTTGCCAATCCAGGTCACTACGCGTTCTTCGCCCGCCGTCGGCAGTTCCAGCGCGTAGAGCGCGCTGTCCACAGCCGCGGTCAGACCCGGCGCGCTATCCACCAGCGTACCGTCGAGGTCGAACGCGATACCCCGAATTGCCTGTAATTTACTCATGACTTACCTTTGCCAGTTCACGGCGCATTTCATCAACCACTTTCTTGTAGTCAGGCTGATCGAAGATAGCGGAACCTGCGACAAACATATCGGCGCCTGCCGAGGCGATTTCTGCAATGTTGCTCACTTTAACACCGCCATCCACTTCGAGGCGAATATCATAGCCGGATTCGTCAATGCGGCGGCGCACTTCACGCAGTTTATCCAGCGTCTGCGCAATGAAAGATTGCCCGCCGAAGCCCGGGTTCACCGACATCAGCAAAATCACGTCCAGCTTATCCATCACGTAGTCCAGATAGCTCAGCGGCGTCGCCGGGTTAAAGACCAGGCCCGCTTTACAACCGTGTTCTTTAATCAGTTGCAGCGAACGGTCAACGTGCTCAGAGGCCTCCGGATGGAAGGTAATGATACTGGCGCCAGCCGCGGTAAAATCAGGAATGATGCGATCGACCGGTTTCACCATCAGGTGAACGTCAATCGGCGCAGTGATGCCGTATTTACGCAGTGATTTCAGCACCATCGGGCCGACGGTCAGGTTAGGAACGTAGTGGTTATCCATCACATCGAAATGCACCACATCCGCACCTGCCGCCAGCACTTTCGCAGTATCTTCACCCAGGCGGGCGAAGTCGGCCGACAGAATTGAAGGGGCAATCAAAAACTGTTTCATCCGCATCTCCTTGAAAACTATTTTTTGCTTTTGGTGGCCGGGCGATACAGCGCCAGCAGTTCATCCACCTTCTTACGCGTGCCGCCATTACTGCTGATGCTACGTCGTACCTTCACGACGTGCTTCTCAGCATTTTTATACCACTCCTCCGTTTCCGGAGTACGGTGGTTCGAAATCAGTACCGGAATCTTTTTCGCCACCAGGGCTTCAGCATGCTGCGCCAGTTGTTTCTGCTGATCCAAACTAAAGCTATTAGTGTGATAAGCCGTAAAGTTGGCCGTTGCCGACAACGGTGCATACGGCGGATCACAATAGACAACCGACTGCGCTTCGGCACGCTGCATACACGCTTCGTAGGACTCGCAGTAAAACTCCGCGTTCTGGGCTTTGTGTGCGAAGTGGCGCAACTCACTTTCCGGGAAGTAGGGTTTCTTGTAACGGCCAAACGGCACGTTGAACTCACCCTTGAGGTTGTACCGGCACAGGCCATTGTAGCCGTGGCGGTTCAGATACAAAAACAGCACTGCGCGGCGAAACGCGTCCTGGCTTTGATTAAATTCGTCGCGGAACTGGTAATAGATGTCCGCATCGTTCGTTGTCGGGGAGAACATCGCTTGCGCCGCCGTAATGTACTCGTCGGTGCGCGTTTTAACGATGTTATAGAGATCAATGAGATCGCTGTTGATATCGGCAAGGATATAACGTGAAAAATCGGTGTTCAGGAACACCGATCCCGCCCCGACGAAGGGCTCGACAAGACATTCGCCTTTCGGCAAATGTTTTTCGATATCGTTAAGCAGGGGGAATTTCCCCCCTGCCCACTTCAGAAAAGCGCGTTTCTTTTTCATGCTGTCTGACTACTTACCACTTTCTCCGGCTGTGGAGAAAAAGCTCCGACAGCATCCTGCGCTTAACATTACTTCAGATCGGACTGTACCTGATGCAGCGGTTTCGCCCACGGGTTTTTCGCCTGCACATCGGCTGGCAGCGTGGCTACCGCGCGCTTTGCATCTTCTTTTGTCGGATACATGCCGCTCACCAGCACGTACCACGGCTGGCCGTTACGGGTCGTCTGATAAACCACATAGCTCTTCAGATTCACTTTCTTCGCCCAACTGTTGAGATTGTCGTAGTTAGAAGAGGAGCTCAGCTGCAGCGTATAGTGGCCTGAAGGTGCGGATTTCAGCGAACCCACATCGCCGGCTTCTTTACCGCCTGCTGCCGTCGGCGCTGGCGTTGTCGCCGTCGCGGTTGCAGCTGCGGTTGCGGCTGGCGCAACGGTCGTTGCCGCCGGTTTCGTCGGTACAGGTGCCGTGACCGGCGCCGTCTGCTTCACAGGAGCAGGCGTTGCCGCCGTGGTGGTTTCCACGCGTTTCGGCTGTGCAACCGGCTTCGGTTCGGTCGTCGTTTTCGCCGTTGCCTGAGGCTTGCTCTGCGGTTTCGGTTCGATAACGGCGTGTTTGCGCTCAGGACGCGCGGCTTCGGTGCGCGACTCGCTGGTCGTCGTCACCTGACGCGGCGCGCTGCCGCCACGAACGGGCGCCACAGTTGCCGGTTCAGTTGGCAATGTGGAGTTAACCACGTTGTCGACCTGACCCTGCTGCTGCGTTAAGGCATTGTTCAGATCGCCTTGTACCTCTACACGCTGCTGGCCTTCAGGCGCAGCGGCGTTTTGCCCCTGCGTCGGGGTAGAAGAAATTGGCGGTAAAGAGACATCCTGGGAAGGCGTGCCAGCAGTCTGCTGGCCTGCCGGAGCAGCCGCGCCAGGCGCAGGCTGCGCGCCGTTAGTCTGATCGGCGGCGGCACCGCTATTAGCGGACAGGTCGATGTTCTTTTCCGTTGTGGAAGCTTGCTCGCTGGATGGGGCAGACGGCGCTTTCAGCGCAGATCCAATACCCACGATCAGCAGCAACAGCACCAGAACACCCAGCCCCATCATGATGTACTGACGAGAGGCCGGTTTGCGGGGCGGTGATTTTTTACGTTTACGCGGGCGACGTTCTACGGCTTCTTCAGACTCTTCGTCGTCATCCGAGGCGTAATACTCTTCTTCATCGTCGCGAGCGCGCTCTTCGCGAGCTTTACGGGTGCGTGATGGGCGAGGCTCATCCGCATCAAGATCCACCTCGTCAAAGTTGATCTGCGGTTCACTGTCGCGATCGGAAGATTGACGGGAACGACCAGCACGACGATCGCTGGGATCGGGTTTCAGCTCGTCTTCTGGTTTGAATTCATCCATTTAACACCCCACTAAAAGGCTTATGCTAACGACAATTGCACATCACCTGAAGTTATAAAGCCGCATGACGCGACCTGACCTTTCTTATTCGTTACGCCTGCTGACAATCAGCAATCGCGCCAAGTACGACATCGTGCGCAACACCGCCACGCACTTCACTTTTACCTATTGCCAGCGGCAGCACTAAACGCAGCTCGCCAGCCAGTACCTTTTTATCACGCATCATATGCGGCAGGTACGCCTGTGCTGACATTTCACGCGGTCCCGTCACCGGCAGCCTCGCACGCTCAAGCAGCGCAATAATGCGCTGGGTATCCTGCGCGCTAAACTGGCCAAGACGCTCCGATGCGCGCGCCGCCATCACCATCCCGGCGGCAACAGCTTCACCGTGGAGCCAGTTTCCATAGCCCATTTCCGCTTCAATGGCATGACCAAACGTATGCCCAAGATTCAGTAAAGCACGTAAGCCGGTTTCGCGCTCATCTGCAGCAACAACTTCGGCTTTCAGCTCACAACAACGGCGAATACAGTACGCCATCGCTTTTTCATCCAGCGCCATCAGCGCATCGATGTTGTTTTCCAGCCACTGGAAGAACTCGCCATCCAGAATGATGCCGTACTTAATGACTTCAGCGAGGCCGGAAGAGAGTTCGCGCGCAGGCAACGTTTTCAGACAGTTGAGATCGACCACCACCGAGACTGGCTGCCAAAAGGCGCCAATCATGTTTTTACCGAGGGGGTGGTTAACCGCCGTTTTACCGCCAACGGAGGAGTCAACCTGAGACAGTAGCGTGGTAGGGACCTGAATAAAGCGCACGCCGCGCTGATAGCTCGCCGCGGCAAATCCGGTTAAATCGCCCACCACGCCGCCGCCCAACGCGACCAGCGTCGTATCGCGGCCATGAGGTTTTTTAAGCAGTGCGGTGAATACCGTGTCCATCACCGCCAGCGTTTTGTACTGCTCGCCGTCAGGGATGATAACGCTGTCGACCTTAACCCCCGATTGTTCCAGCGCGGCGCGAACCGTGTCCAGGTACAGCGGCGCCAGCGTGTCGTTAGTGACCAGCATGACCTGGTCGCCCGATTTGAGTGGCAGGAAGGAAGCTGGATCGTTAAACAAACCAGCCGCGATGGTAATCGGGTAACTGCGTTCCCCGAGAGTTACTGTGAGCCTCTCCATAACGCGACATCCACCTCAGTTGCTTAAATTCACTAGTGTTGAGCTAGTTAACCAGAATCAGTTGCTTTCCAGCATATGAATAATCTGGTTCGCGACCACTTTCGCGCTTTGATCGTCAGTCCGGATAGTGACATCCGCGATCTCTTCATACAGCGGGTTGCGTTCGTCGGCCAGCGCTTCCAGAACTTCACGCGGTGGCGTCGCGACCTGCAGCAACGGACGCTTTTTATCGCGCTGCGTGCGTGCCAGCTGTTTCTCAATAGTGGTTTCCAGATACACCACAACGCCAC
Organism: Pluralibacter sp.; assembly: GCF_019237635.1. Taxonomy (GTDB): domain Bacteria; phylum Pseudomonadota; class Gammaproteobacteria; order Enterobacterales; family Enterobacteriaceae; genus Enterobacter_B. Next base: position 6,294 of record NZ_JAFAGS010000145.1, on the reverse strand, counting down.
GGGCGGAGAGGCGATTGCGCGTTTCGCGGGATTTCACAGAGCCGCCGCCAGTGGCCAGCACAATACCCTGTTTTTCCGTCAGCTCGTTGATGATTTTTTCTTCACGATCGCGGAAACCGTCTTCGCCTTCGACGTCGAAGACCCAGCCTACGTCAGCGCCAGTGCGTTTCTCAATCTCTTGATCAGAATCGTAGAATTCCATGTTGAGCTGTTGGGCTAACTGGCGCCCAATAGTGCTTTTGCCGGCACCCATAGGCCCAACCAGAAAGATATTGCGTTTCTCTGCCATTTTTTCGGTACTACTAAGACTATTCGTTAATAATAAACCCGCGACGCAGACACCCAGCGCCGCAGGACATGAACTGAAACCTCATATACGTGAGTCCGAGAGTCAGATCAAAAATTATCTCAATACTCCGACAGGTTTGGCAACTCGAATTATTGTGAGCATACATCGCCGGATTTTGCGGGAGACAGACTCTCAAATCGGTACTCCTTGTATGCTAAATCCGGCCTCACGTCAAACACCTGAAACGTGTTCAGCGAGAAAAACTCCGGGTATGAATCCCCTACTGTACAGAAATGATACGCGGCGTGATAAAGACAACGAGCTCCCGCCGCTCATGGTCTTTCCCGTCATGACGGAAAAGTTGCCCAAGCCAGGGGATATCTCCCAATAGCGGAATGCTGTCGCGGGCAGATTTGTTTTTTTGCGAGAAAATCCCGCCCAATGCCAGCGTTTCTCCGCTTTTCACTTCAACCTGCGTTTCAATTTCCTGCTTGTCGATGGCCAACACCTCGCCGTCGGCCTGTTGCAGCACCTGCCCCGGCATGTTTTCGCTGATACGCAGTTTGAGGCGCACGCGTTTATCATCCAGAACGGTGGGCGTCACCTCCATCCCCAGCACTGCCTCTTTAAATTCAACCGATGTCGCACCGCTGTCGCCGCTGGACACCTGATAGGGAATTTCACTCCCCTGTTTGATACTGGCGGGTTGCAGGTGCGAGGCCAGCAGGCGCGGGCTGGCGATAATCTCAAGCTGCTGGCGTTGTTCAAGCGCCGAAAGCTCAAGCTCCAGCAGGCGCCCATTGATGCGTCCGATATTAAACCCCGCCCGGCTGGTGGCGTCCGTCACGGATACATCACTCGCCAGCGTGGTGAATTTACCGCGTCCGGGAGGACTGGCGGCATCCGCCAGCGTCCATTTCACCCCAAGCTCCCGCAAGCTTTTTTCGTTCATCGTTACGATGTGCGCCGCCAGTTCCACCTGCCCAACGGGCTTATCCATCTCCGTCGCCCAGACCTGAATGTCGCTAAGATGACGCTCGTCGTCGCGTACCAGCAAACGGTTTGTCCGTTTATCCACCGTCATCGCGCCGCGAGGGCTGAGCAGTTTTTCCCCGGCCTTCGCCAGCTCGCCGGCATCGGCATAGCGCAACGCGACGCTCTGCCCGCGCAGCGGCAGCGCCTGCCGACGTTTCTCCTGCTCCGTCTCAAGCCGCGACTGCTGTGCCTCCAGCCAGGCGTGGCTGTGGATGAACAGCACCGCGCCCTGCGAAGTCATCGTCAACCCAGCGCTGCTCAGTACGGTTTGCAGCGCCTGCATCCAGGGGATGTTGTTAAGCTGCAGCGACAGGACGCCATTCACCTCCGGGGCAATAACGATGTTGCGCTCCCCCAACGCCGCCAGCGTCTGCAGCACCTGCGCCACCGGCACCTCATCCACGGTCAGCGTGACGGTGTTGACCTTTCCTGCTGCGGGCGCTGTCGCCAGCAGTATCGTCAGAAACACGCCTGGTGTTTTCATGTTGACTCGCTCCCTCTTTCCGCCAGTGCCACACGGCAGGTTCGCAATGCTCACCCACCCGAACCTCAATCTCCTCAGCCGATAGCCGGTTAATCCGCCAACTGTTTTCCAGCACCTGCCCCTGGGTTAGTCGATGCCATTTCCCCGCGTTATCCAACACCAGGCCGATAGCGGATTTTTCGCTGCGAATGACACCGCGATAGCGCCACTGAGACAACTGCGCCACAACGCAGCTGTCCGCTACAGGTTGGAAAGGGTCGCGCATCGCCAGCAACAGGGGGAGAAAAAGCAGAAGTACGGCGCGCCCGCTAGCCATGATCGAGCGACTCCAGACGCAGCGTTAGTTGCAGCCGTCCATGCTCCGGCGCCAGGCGAAAAGCCCGTACCGCCATCCCCCGCCGCGGGAGCGCGATAAAAATATCGGGGACCGCGCGCCACTCCACGTCAAGCGCCAGTTCCCCGCCGCTGTCGTCAGGCAACCAGCGCAGCAACGTGCTACCCGGCGTCTGAAAATCGACAGGGGAAAATGCCTGCATTTGCTCCACTGCGGGTTCATTATCGGGCGGCGACAGTGATAACGCCTTACGCCACAGCGCCCGAAGCGCTGGCGGCTCATGGGCTGGCGGCGTATCCCGGCGAACCACGCCTTCCCCGGCGCCATACACAAGAAGCAAAACCGCGCACCACGTTAGCCAGCGTGTTTTCGAAGAACAGTTGCACCAGCGCTCAGGGAGATGTCGCATCTGCATCTCCCGGCAACAGCTGTACGTTGAACTGCCAGCGACCGTCGGCATCGCGCAGCGTTGCGCCCGGTTTTCCTCGCCGCAGCCCGGGAAGGTCGGCAAGCGCACGCTCCAGCTCAGCCAGCGCCGGGAAACGGTTAGCCTTTCCCGCCAGCATCAGCGCCGCCCCCTGCCACTCGAGCGCAGTCAGCCAAGCCTGTTCCGGTAGCGCATTACCTATTGTGCTCAGCCACAGCGACCAGCGCCGGGTCTCCTGCTGACGAACCCGGATCTGCGCCGTTGTGGCGCGCTGCGCGGTATCCGCGACCAGCCGTTGCTCTCGTACAGTCAGCGCCTGCTGTAGACGGCGCGCCTCCTGCACCCGGGCCGCATTCAACGTGCGCTCAGACTTATTGATAGCCACGTTGACGGCAATATTCAGGGCAATTACCAGCAGCCCGCCGACCAACATGAGCGCCCAGAAGCGCAGGCACTGGCGCCGCCGCGCGTCGCGCCAGGGCAATAAATTCACCATGACCACCATCTCAACGCCCACTCATCGCCAGCGCGATGGCTATTGCAAAGTCATCCGCCGCCTCCGGCAATGGGGGATAAAGCTGGCTTATCGTTTTCCAGGGATTGAAGTAGCAGCGTTCATCCGGTTCTGCCGCGCATTGTAGTAGGCCAGGCCCCGCTTCCTGGCTGCACCCCCAGCCGCTGCGGGTTGCCCACAGCCACAGCTCCCCGTTATGCCAGGTCACGCCTGGCTGAGTATCCGTAAGCCACGGCAGGAAATTTTGCAGCGCACAGGCATCCGGCGTGATAACGTCCGCCAGGATGCCTGCCTCGTTGAGCCGTTCCTGCAGTTGAGCAATGTCGCGTTTACGGGCCGCCGTCACGGTAAATTCGGCCGTATCGCTGGCGGCATAATCAAAGACCAGATCCGCTTGCGGCATATCCAGATGCTGCGCCAACGTTCCTGCTATCCACCGCTTCTCGTCGCTTTCCAGCAGCGTCAACTGCGGTCGGGGAAGCGTTTTTTGCAGCGTTTTCGCGGCGGGAAACGCCAGCGCGATACGGTGCTGCAAAGGGAGCTCCCGCCGCCACTGCCGCAGTCGCGCTGCGTCACCTGGCGCGCCATCAAGGGGCAATCGCCACCAGCGACGAAGAGCCCAGCCCGCCCGGGTGCGTTGCAGCGCCACGCTGAGAACACACTCCGGCTGTATATGCAGTCCAACATGCCAGCGCCTGTAAGCCATTCTTACGATCTCCTTATCCGTCAAACCATTCCGGCTATATCAATGCTTCTGGCTTGCCTTTATACTACCGCGCGTTTGTTTATAAACTGCCCAATTGAAACGAAATGGGAAATCTCCGGTGAAGTTCGTAAAGTATTTATTCATCCTTGCAGTCTGTTGCATTCTGCTGGGAGCAGGCTCGATCTACGGCCTCTACAAGTATATTGAGCCCCAACTCCCCGATGTCGCCACGCTGCGGGATGTTCGCCTGCAAATTCCAATGCAGGTCTATAGCGCTGAAGGCGAGCTTATCGCTCAGTACGGCGAGAAGCGTCGTATCCCTGTGACGCTGAGCCAGATGCCGCCAACCCTGGTGAAAGCGTTTATCGCGACAGAAGACAGCCGTTTTTATGAGCATCACGGTGTCGACCCGGTAGGGATCTTCCGTGCGGCAAGCGTCGCGCTGTTCTCCGGTCACGCGTCGCAGGGCGCCAGTACCATTACCCAGCAGCTGGCGCGTAACTTCTTCCTCAGCCCTGAAAAGACGCTGATGCGTAAGATAAAAGAAGCGTTTCTGGCGATTCGCATCGAGCAGTTGCTGAATAAAGACGAGATCCTTGAGCTCTATCTGAACAAGATTTACCTCGGCTATCGCGCCTACGGCGTGGGAGCGGCGGCGCAGGTCTACTTCGGAAAAACTGTCGACCAACTGACGCTCAGTGAGATGGCGGTGATTGCCGGTCTGCCGAAAGCGCCGTCCACCTTCAACCCGCTTTACTCTATGGATCGCGCCACCGCGCGCCGTAACGTGGTGCTTTCCCGTATGCTGAGCGAGGGGTATATCACCCAGGCGCAATACGATGAATCCAGCCGCGAACCCATTGACGCAAGCTACCATGCCCCGGAAATCGCCTTCTCTGCGCCGTACCTGACCGAAATGGTGCGCCAGGAGATGTTCAACCGTTACGGCGATAAGGCCTACGAAGACGGCTACCGCATCTACACCACCATCACCCGTAAGGATCAGCTGGCCGCCCAGCAGGCTGTACGCAACAACGTGATGGATTACGATATGCGCCACGGCTACCGCGGTCCGGCAAACGTGCTGTGGAAAGTGGGCGAAACGCCGTGGGACAGCAAGAAAATCACTGATTCGCTGAAAAGCCTGCCGACCTACGGGCCGCTGGAGCCCGCGGTTGTGACCGCGGCAAACCCGCAGGAAGCGACGGTAATGATGGCGGACGGCACCTCTGTCGCGCTGAGCATGGACGGTATGCGCTGGGCGCGTCCGTATCGTTCGGACACCCTGCAGGGCGCTACGCCGCGTAAGGTGACCGATGTGGTTCAGACCGGTCAGCAGATTTGGGTACGCCAGGTGAACAATAGCTGGTGGCTGGCCCAGGTGCCGGATGTGAACTCCGCGCTGGTTTCCGTTAACCCGCAAAACGGCGCCATTATCGCGCTGGTCGGCGGCTTCGACTTTAACCAGAGCAAGTTCAACCGCGCCACCCAGGCGCTGCGTCAGGTCGGCTCCAACATTAAGCCGTTCCTCTACACCGCCGCCATGGACAAAGGGTTAACGCTGGCAAGCGTACTCAACGATGTTCCCATTTCCCGTTGGGATGCGGGCGCAGGCTCTGACTGGCGGCCGAAAAACTCCCCGCCGGAGTATGCCGGTCCTATTCGTTTGCGCCAGGGCCTGGGACAGTCGAAAAACGTGGTGATGGTTCGCGCCATGCGCGCGATGGGCGTTGACTATGCCGCTGAGTATTTGCAGCGTTTCGGCTTCCCGGCCGACAACATCGTTCACACCGAATCGCTGGCGCTCGGCTCGGCCTCCTTTACGCCGCTGCAGGTCGCGCGCGGCTATTCGGTGATGGCTAACGGCGGTTTCCTGATCGACCCCTATTTCATCAACAAGATTGAAAACGACCAGGGCAACGTGCTGTTTGAAGCCAAACCGAAAATCGCCTGTGCCGATTGCGATATCCCGGTGATTTACGGCGATACGCCGAAGTCTAACGTGCTGGAAAATAAAGATGTTGAAGATGTGGCGATCTCTCAGGAGCCGCAGAACGCCAACGTGCCGATGCCCAGTCTTGAGCAGGCAAATCAAGCGTTAGTCGCCCGCAGCGGCGGCCAGGAGTATGCGCCACATGTCATCAGTACGCCGCTGGCATTCCTGATCAAGAGCGCGCTGAATACCAACATCTTCGGCGAACCGGGCTGGCAGGGCACCGGCTGGCGCGCAGGCCGCGACCTGCAGCGCAAGGATATCGGCGGGAAAACCGGTACCACCAACAGTTCGAAAGATGCCTGGTTCTCCGGCTACGGCCCGGGGGTCGTGACCTCGGTGTGGATTGGCTTTGACGATCACCGTCGCGATCTGGGTCGGACAACGGCGTCAGGCGCCATAAAGGATCAGATCTCCGGCTACGAAGGCGGCGCCAAGAGCGCGCAACCGGCGTGGGATGCCTTTATGAAAATCGTGCTTGAGGGTGTCCCGGAGCAGCCGCTGACGCCGCC
>NZ_JAFAGS010000116.1 GCF_019237635.1 Pluralibacter sp. | reverse complement strand
TCAGCGAGTTTAAGGGCTTCCTGGCGGAATTCAGGCGAGTGCTGCTTGCGGGGCTTGTTGCTGGTTGTGGCTGATTTGGTCATGAGTCACCTCTGGTTGAGAGTTTACTCACTTAGTCCCGTGTCCACTATTCACGGGTAGGATCATATCCCATTCATGGCCCTGTGTCGCCCGCCCTTTGATGCCAATCCACAACATGTCCATCAGATCTTTGATGTAGTTTGACCCCTGTAGCTCAAGCTTCAGTACGCTACTATGACGATAGCCTCTGGAGCTATCAAAGTCTTTGAGCGCTTTGCACAATCCGGCTCCTTTGCTAAGAGAAATAAGGTCTTTGATTTGACAATCGTTGTCCATGAACTCACTGATACGCTCTTTAAACGCAGACACCACTGCATCCACTAAGTGTGCAATAGCGATAACCCTGAACATTTGCATGCTCATATCATTGAGTTCGGCAGGTGACAGGTTACAACCTGCGTATTTTTTATTTTCCTCTTTACTGTATTGGATAACCTGTTGGGACATCTCGTCGCCCAGACACTTTTCGTGACTGTGCAGAAAGTTCATCAAGTCATGAAACGAAGCAAGTCCTTTCTTAACGGTATCTTCTGCATCAAGGACCGAGTAGGCAATATCGTCACATGCCTCCATGATATAAGTGAATGGGTGACGCACACCTTCTCTGAGCCCCGTTTTTTCCCAAACATCGTGTACTACGGCTTCTTCGGAAAAGAAGTAGCCATGCTTTTTCCACAAAACAGCTGGTGAAGAAGATGAACGAGGATACTTAATCATTGCAGCAAGAGTGGCGCAAGTCAGGTTAAGACCATATTCATCATTGAGAATTTGTAGTTTGGTGACCAGACGTAGAGTCTGCGAGTTTCCATCAAAAGCACGGAAATCTTCATAAATCTTATCGGTGTAGTTTTTGTCTTTTGCCGGGAGGTTTTTGGTAAACCATTCGCTCATCGCTTTCTCACCCTGATGACCAAATGGAGGGTTACCAAGATCGTGGGCCAAACCAATGGCTGCAAGTAAAGCAGGAACATCGCGCTGCAAACACAATGCAGGATCTATGTCCCCAAATACCTCGTTGCTGAGTTCAAAGGCAAGCCTCATGCCAATGCCACGAGCCAGATTAGCCACTTCATGTGAATGGGTAAGGCGCGTGCGAACGCTATCGTTCTTATCGAGTGGGAAAACCTGCGTTTTGTCGGCTAGTCGGCGTGTGGGGGCGGCAAAAAGGATTCTGTCAAAGTCACGTTCTATCTGCAGACGCCCTTTTGTTGTGTCTCGAGCAGAATCCTTGTTTGCTGTTTTAGGTTTACGACGTGTGCTGTTAAGTAGCTGGTTCCAGTGCATAAGATGTCCTTGCCTGTCGGTTTAATTTTTACCCGACACAATAGCAAACCCCATGTGGGGTGAACATTGAAGCAATGAGGTTTTTGTAAATCCTTCGTAGCGGCTCGCAAAATTATGTTTTTACCTTCCCCAAAACCCCAAAACCCCAAAACCCCAAAACCCCAAATTACTGGCTGAATTTCTCTTTATTCATCCTATTGCCTGCATCTGCAACTGGCATTATGTCCTCAGAATTGTAACTGCGGGATGTTGTCTGTGGCCGACAATAGCGACAGCGAAGACAAAACAGAAGCCCCCACACCCCAACGGCTTGATAAAGCGCGTGAGGAAGGGCAGATTCCGCGATCCCGCGAACTCACCTCCCTGCTGATTCTGCTGGTGGGCGTGTGCGTACTGTGGCTGGGCGGTGAGTCGATGGCAAGGCGTCTTGCCGCGCTGCTTTCTTCCGGCCTGCATTTTGACCACAGCATTGTTAACGATCCGAACCTGATCCTCGGGCAAATCATTTTGCTGATAAAGCAGGCGATGCTGGCGCTGTTGCCGCTGATAACCGGCGTGGTGGTGGTTGCCATTGTCGCGCCGATGATGCTCGGCGGCCTGGTGTTCAGCCCCAAGTCGCTGGCCTTTAAGTTCGACAAGCTGAACCCGCTACCCGGTATTAAACGCCTTTTTTCCGCCCAGTCGGCGGCGGAGCTGATGAAGGCGATACTCAAGTCGGTACTGGTCGGCTGCGTAGCCGGAACGTATGTCTGGTCGCACTGGCCGGATATGATGCGGCTTATCAGCGAATCGCCGCTCACGGCGATGGGCAATGCGCTCAACATGGTGGGACTGTGCGCGCTGCTGGTGGCGCTGGGCGTTATCCCGATGGTCGGTTTCGACGTGTTCTGGCAGATCTACAGCCATATCAAAAAGCTGCGGATGTCGCGCCAGGATATTCGCGATGAATTTAAGCAAAACGAAGGCGACCCGCATGTCAAAGGGCGTATTCGTCAGATGCAGCGCGCCGCGGCGCGTCGTCGCATGATGAGCGATGTGCCGAAAGCGGACGTTATCGTCACCAACCCGACCCATTACTCGGTGGCGCTGCAGTATGTGGAAGGGAAAATGAGCGCGCCGAAGGTGGTGGCGAAAGGCGCCGGGCTTATTGCGCTGCGCATCCGGGATATGGGCCAGGAGCACCGGGTGCCGATCCTCGAAGCGCCGCCGCTGGCGCGTGCGCTGTACCGCCATGCGGAAATCGGTCAACAGATCCCGGGCACGCTGTATGCGGCGGTCGCCGAAGTACTGGCCTGGGTTTGGCAGCTTAAACGCTGGCGTCTGGCGGGGGGCATCCCGCCGAAGAAACCTGAGAATTTGCCGGTGCCTGAGGCACTGGATTTTTTGAACGAGAAGGACACTGATGGCTAATCTGGTCGCAATGCTGCGTCTGCCCGGCAACCTGAAATCTACCCAATGGCAGGTTCTGGCCGGGCCGGTGCTGATCCTGCTGATCCTGTCGATGATGGTACTGCCGCTACCGGCATTCGTCCTCGATCTGTTGTTTACCTTTAACATCGCGCTGTCGATCATGGTGCTGCTGGTGGCGATGTTCACCCAGCGCACGCTCGAATTCGCCGCGTTCCCGACCATCCTGCTGTTTACCACGCTGTTGCGCCTGGCGCTGAACGTGGCCTCTACCCGTATTATCCTGATGGAAGGGCATACGGGCGCAGCGGCGGCGGGGAAGGTGGTTGAAGCCTTCGGCCACTTCCTGGTGGGCGGAAACTTCGCGATCGGCATCGTGGTCTTCATTATCCTCGTTATTATCAACTTCATGGTTATCACAAAAGGCGCCGGGCGTATCGCGGAAGTTGGCGCGCGTTTTGTGCTGGACGGGATGCCGGGTAAACAGATGGCGATCGACGCTGACCTTAATGCTGGGCTGATTGGTGAAGACGACGCCAAGCGTCGTCGCGCCGAGGTGACGCAGGAAGCGGATTTCTATGGCTCAATGGACGGCGCGAGTAAGTTCGTCCGCGGCGACGCCATCGCCGGGATCCTGATCATGGTCATCAACATCATCGGCGGTCTGCTGGTGGGGGTACTGCAGCATGGCCTGCCGGTGGGGAAAGCGGCGGAGTCCTACACCTTGCTGACCATCGGTGATGGCCTTGTAGCGCAAATCCCGGCGCTGGTTATCTCGACAGCGGCCGGTGTTATCGTTACCCGCGTAAGCACTGATCAGGACGTGGGCGAGCAGATGGTTGGCCAGCTGTTCAGTAACCCGCGGGTGATGCTGCTCAGCGCCGCTGTGCTTGGCTTGTTGGGCCTGGTGCCGGGGATGCCGAACTTTGTCTTTCTGCTGTTCACGGCCGCTTTGCTGGGGCTGGCGTGGTGGATCCGCGGTCGCGAGCAGAGCGCGCCGGTGGAGGCCGCGCCGGTACGGACCCAGGATAATCCGCAGGCGGTGGAAGCGACCTGGGGCGATGTCCAGCTTGAAGATACACTGGGCATGGAGGTCGGCTACCGGCTGATCCCGATGGTCGATTTCCAGCAGGACGGCGAGCTGCTGGGGCGTATTCGCAGTATTCGGAAGAAATTCGCCCAGGAGATGGGGTTCCTGCCGCCGGTGGTGCATATCCGCGACAACATGGATCTGCCGCCCGCGCGCTATCGTATTCTGCTCAAGGGCGTTGAGATAGGCAGCGGCGACGCCTATCCGGGCCGCTGGCTGGCAATTAACCCGGGCACCGCGGCGGGAACGCTGCCGGGCGAACCAACGGTTGACCCGGCCTTCGGCCTTGCGGCCATCTGGATTGAAAGCGCGCTTAAAGAACAGGCGCAGATTCAGGGCTTTACCGTCGTGGAGTCCAGCACCGTGGTGGCCACGCACCTCAACCATCTGATTAGCCTGCACGCTGCGGAGCTGTTCGGTCGCCAGGAAGCGCAGCAACTGCTAGACCGCGTAAGCCAGGAGATGCCGAAACTTACCGAAGATCTGGTGCCGGGCGTGGTGACGCTGACGACGCTGCATAAGGTGCTGCAAAACCTGCTGGATGAAAAAGTGCCGATTCGCGATATGCGCACCATCCTCGAAACGCTGGCAGAGCATGCGCCTGTCCAGAGCGACCCGCACGAGCTGACTTCAGTGGTGCGCGTGGCGTTAGGCCGGGCCATCACCCAGCAGTGGTTCCCGGGCAGCGGCGAGGTGCAGGTGATTGGTCTGGATACGCCGCTTGAGCGCCTGTTGCTACAGGCGTTGCAGGGCGGCGGCGGTCTGGAGCCAGGGCTGGCGGATCGCCTGCTGGCTCAGACGCAGGAAGCGCTGTCGCGCCAGGAGATGCTCGGTGCGCCGCCGGTGCTGTTGGTTAACCATGCGCTGCGTCCGTTGCTGTCGCGCTTTCTGCGCCGCAATCTGCCGCAACTGGTAGTGCTGTCTAATCTCGAGCTGTCGGATAACCGCCATATCCGCATGACCGCGACCATCGGAGGGAAATGATGCGCACACTGTTACTGCTCGCGCTGCTGCCGCTGTTTGCCCACGCCGCAGGCGAGGGCGCATGGCAGGCCAGCGGTATGGGGATCACACTCAACTACCGGGGGCAGTCGGCCTCGTCTTCACCGCTGGCGCCGTCGCAGCCGGTGAACGGATTGATGACGCTGGTGGCCTGGCGCTATGAAATCAATGGCCCGACGCCGGCCGGGCTTCGGGCGCGGCTGTGCTCGCAAAGCCGCTGTGTAGAGCTGGACGGACAGAGTGGTACAACCCGTGGTTTCGACAGCGTCCCGGCGGTTGAGCCGCTGCGTTTTGTCTGGGAAGTTCCCGGCGGCGGACGCCTTATTCCTGCCCTTAACGTGCGCAACATCCAGGTTATCGTCAACTACCGATAATCGCCTCTTCTTCCCCCGCCAGCGGCGGTTTCTGCTGGCGGGCTCGCAAATCAGTACCTCACTTTTGAAGTATCCAAAACATTGTTTTATAAATCAGTGACAGCCGTTCCATGACTCTTTGCGTTTTTGCCATTTCCGTATGCGCGCTGGCAGCAATGAAAAGGTATCAGGGGCGCCAGCACTTTACTGTAGCCGTGTAAGAATGCCCTGATGTAGATAGGGCGAGTTCTCTTGATACGGACACGGAATTTACGGCAATGAAAACACGTAAAATCGGATTAGCAAATTACCTCGCCTATGGTTCGGGTGATTTTCTTGGCGCAGGTACCACCGCGCTGACCGCTGCATGGCTACTCTATTTCTATACCACGTTTTGTGGTCTGACCCCCATCGAGGCGACGTTTATCTTCGCGACGGCGAGGGTGCTGGACGCCGTCGTGAGTCCGCTGATGGGCTTTCTCACCGACAACTTTGGCTCAACCTGGCTCGGTAAGCGCTTCGGGCGCCGTAAATTCTTTATCCTGCTCGGCATTCCCTGCGTATTTAGCTACTCCCTGATGTGGGTCGGCGATATGGGATTCTGGTACTACCTGCTGACCTACCTGCTGTTCGACATCGTCTACACCATGATTCTGGTGCCTTATGAAACGCTGGCGCCGGAAATGACCGATGACTTTAAGCAGAAAACCAAGTTCTCCGGCGCGCGTATCGCTATGGCGCAAATGTCGGCGATCCTGGCCTCGTTTCTTCCAGGCCTGCTGTTGAGCCATTTCGGTAAAGACAACGCTATCTCTTTCTTTTACGCGAGCATGGTCTTCTCGGTGCTGTGCGCAATCATGCTGATTTTTGTCTGGTGCTTTACCTGGGAGCGTCCGCGTGAAGAATGGACCGAAGCGGCGTTACGCGCCGAAGAGGAGAAAAAGCAGCTGTCGCTGGCGCAGAGCCTGAACCGCCTGTTTATCGAACTGAGCTCGACGCTGCGTATCAAAATTTTCCGCCAGCATTTGGGGATGTACCTCGGGGGCTATATCGCCCAGGACGTCTTTAATGCGGTATTTACTTACTATGTGGTGTTCGTGCTGATGCAGGAGGCGTCGGTCGCGTCCAATCTGCTGGGGACAATGGCCAGCTTCCAGTTTATCGCGGTGATTGCCATGATCCCGCTGTGTATTCGCTTTGGACCCGCGCCGTCTTACCGGATGGTGGTGGTGCTGTTTGGTCTGAGCTCGCTCTCTTATGCCGTGCTGTATTACGCCGGAATGAGTGATATCTACGCGCTGTTGCTGCTGATTTCAGCGGTTGCTGGCCTGGGACGCGGCGGCATCAACTATGTGCCGTGGAATACCTACACCTATATCGCCGATGTTGACGAAGTCATCACCGGTCAGCGCCGCGAGGGTATTTTTGCCGGCATTATGACCCTGACCCGCAAAGCTTCTCAGGCTGGCGCGGTGATGCTGGTCGGCATCGTTATGCAGGTGTCCGGCTTTGTCTCCGGGCAGAAAGTGCAGCCTGCCGAAGTCAGTCACACCATCTTACTGATTCTCAGCGTCGGGACGCTTATCGTGCTGGCCTGCGGGTTCCTGGTCTCCCTGCGCTTTAAGCTGAACCTCAGCACCCACAGCGTGCTGCGCGAAGAAACCGCCAAAATGCGCGAGCATGGACAGGTGATGCCGGAGAATATCACGCCGCAGGCGCGGGCGACGGTCGAAATGCTGGCGGGGATGCCCTATGAATCCCTGTGGGGCAATAACAACATCGGCTACCTGAACCGTAAGAAACCGGCGGCGCCTGCGCTCAAAAAAAATGCAACACTGAATTCGACATTTAACAGAGGTTAATGCCATGAAAGTCTGGCCCGTGAAACATAGCCCATTACTGCGTCAGCCTGAACGCTTTATCTCCAGAGAGGCGCTGAAGGCGCTGATTGAGAAAGTGACGCAGAATCTGGTCAATATTAAGGACGATAGCGGCGCGTTTTTACTGCGCCTGGATGACGGGCGCGTTATCGATACCAAAGGCTGGGCAGGGTGGGAGTGGACCCACGGCGTGGGGTTGTACGGTATTCATCAGTATTACCAGCAGACCGGCGACCTTGCGATGCGTGACATTATCGACCGCTGGTTCGCCGACCGCTTCTCTGAAGGGGCGACGACCAAAAACGTCAATACGATGGCGCCATTTTTAACCCTCGCGTACCGCTATGAGGAGACGGGAAACCCGGAATACCTGCCGTGGCTGGACAGCTGGGCTGAGTGGGCGATGCACGAGATGCCGCGCACCGCGCAGGGTGGAATGCAGCACATTACGCTGGCGGAAGAGAACCACCAGCAGATGTGGGACGACACGCTGATGATGACCGTGCTGCCGCTGGCTAAAATCGGCAAGCTGCTAAACCGCCCACACTATGTGGAAGAGGCGGTGTATCAGTTCCTGCTGCACGTACAGAACCTGATGGACCGACAAACCGGTCTGTGGTTCCATGGCTGGAACTATGAGGGCAACCATAACTTTGCTAACGCCCGCTGGGCGCGCGGAAACAGCTGGTTGACCATCGTGATTCCGGATTTTCTCGAACTGGTGGATCTGCCGGAGAATAACGCCGTACGGCGTTATCTGGTGCAGGTATTGAATGCGCAAATCGCCGCCCTGGCGAGCTGTCAGGATGACAGCGGGCTGTGGCATACGTTGCTTGATGACCCTAACTCCTACCTTGAAGCCTCGGCAACCGCCGGGTTTGCCTATGGTATTCTCAAGGCGGTGCGCAAACGTTATGTCAGCGCCGACTATGCGGATGTTGCGGAGAAAGCCATTCGCGGCATCGTGGCGCACGTGTCGCCGGAAGGGGAGTTGCTGCAAACCTCGTTCGGTACCGGGATGGGTTCGAATCTTGATTTCTATCGCCAGATCCCGCTGACGTCCATGCCTTATGGCCAGGCGATGGCGATATTGTGTCTGACCGAGTATTTGCGCAAATACTTCTGAGGATGAAAAAACCCGGCGTCGCCGGGTTTTTTATCGCTTACATACGCTCGACGGTTTCGATACCCAGCGTATCCAGACCCAGCTTCAAGGTCTTCGCGGTCAGCAGCGCCAGCTTCAGGCGGCTGTTGCGAACCGCTTCGCTGTCTGCGGAGAGGATCGGGCAGTGCTCGTAGAAACCGGAGAACAGACCCGCCAAATCGTAGAGATAGGCGCACATCACGTGCGGCGTACCGTCGCGGGCCACCACAGTCAGCGTCTCTTCAAATTGCAGCAGGCGCGCCGCCAGCTGTGCTTCGCGATCTTCAGTGATAATCACCGCAGCGTTCGCCAGCGCGTTTTCTTCGATACCGGCTTTGCGGAATACAGAGAGCACGCGGGTGTAGGCATACTGCATATACGGCGCGGTGTTGCCTTCGAAGGCCAGCATCAGATCCCAGTCGAAGATGTAGTCGGTGGTACGGCTTTTCGACAGGTCTGCATATTTAACGGCGCCGATACCGACCGCGTTGGCCAGTTTTTCCAGCTCGTCGGCAGGCATATCCGGGTTCTTCTCCGCGACCAGGCGACGGGCGCGATCCAGTGCTTCATCCAGCAGTTCGGAGAGCTTAATGGTGCCGCCAGCGCGGGTTTTGAACGGCTTACCGTCTTTGCCCAGCATCATACCGAACATGTGGTGTTCCAGCGGTACGCAATCAGGTACGTAACCGGCTTTACGCACGATAGTCCATGCCTGCATCAGGTGCTGGTGCTGGCGGGAGTCGATATAGTACAGCACGCGGTCCGCATGCAGGGTTTCATAACGGTATTTGGCACAGGCGATATCGGTGGTGGTATAGAGATAGCCGCCGTCTTTTTTCTGGATGATAACGCCCATCGGTTCACCTTCCTTGTTTTTGAACTCATCAAGGAATACGACGGTGGCGCCTTCGCTCTCAACGGCCAGACCTTTGGCTTTCAGATCGGCGACGATGCCCGGCAGCATTGGGTTATACAGGCTTTCACCCATCACGTCGTCACGGGTCAGCGTCACATTCAGGCGCTCGTAGGTAATCTGGTTCTGGGTCATGGTGATGTCGACCAGCTTGCGCCACATCTGACGGCAGTACTCATCGCCGCCCTGCAGCTTCACCACGTAGGCGCGCGCGCGCTCGGCAAAGGCTTCGTCTTCGTCGTAGTGTTTTTTCGCTTCGCGGTAGAAACCTTCAAGGTCAGAAAGCGCCATATCGCCGGCGTTCTCCTGCTGCTGCTTCTCAAGATAAGCAATCAGCATACCGAACTGGGTGCCCCAGTCGCCGACGTGGTTGGCGCGGATAACCTTGTGACCGAGAAATTCCAGGGTACGCACGGAGGCGTCGCCGATGATGGTGGAGCGCACGTGACCGACGTGCATCTCTTTTGCCACGTTAGGGGCGGAGTAATCGATAACCACGGTCTGCGCAGGCTGCTTCGCCACGCCCAGACGATCGGAAGCCAGCGCCGCGTCAATGTGCTGCGCAAGAAATGCCGGGTCGAGGAAGATATTGATAAAGCCCGGACCGGCGATCTCAACCTTGTTGGCGATGCCGTTGAGGTCGAGATGAGACAGCACCTGCTCTGCCAGTTGTCGCGGGGCCATGCCCAGTTTTTTAGCAACTGCCATCACGCCATTGGCCTGATAGTCGCCGAACTGTACTTTTGCTGACTGACGAACCTGCGGTTCGCAATCGGCAGGCGCGCCTGCCGCAATCAGGGCCTGACTGACTTTTTCTGAGAGAAGAGCCTGAATATTCACCGGAATACCTTACGTTGATGGCGCTGCATTTATTATCTGGCAGCGCCGGGATGTGGACAATATAACGCGCGATTATACCGTATTTGCCCTGCGCCGTCAGCCCTGCGCATGCGCGGCGAGGCGAGGAAAAACAGCGCACGATTAACGAATAATCATTCATACGCCGCCGGGCGTAATCTTCATTTGGTATGCCGGCGACAACAGGGTAGATTAGCGCTCTTTAGCCCCTTTGCAGAGGTAAGAATGACACACTGGCAAAGCATCCCTGAGCTGCATGATATTTCCGCAGATTTGCCGCGATTCACCGAAGCGTTAACAGAACTTGCCACCCGACTGGGGCTGGATATAGCGCCGCTGTCTGCGGACCATATCTCCTTGCGCTGCCATCAGAACGCGACCGCTGAACGCTGGCGCAAAGGATTTGAACAATGCGGCGAGCTGTTGTCGGAAAACATCATCAACGGGCGTCCCATCTGTCTGTTCAAACTGCATCAGCCGGTGTCCGTCGCCCACTGGCAATTCACGGTAGTCGAGCTGCCCTGGCCGGGTGAAAAGCGGTATCCGCATGAAGGATGGGAACATATCGAAATCGTCCTGCCTGGCGAGCCGCAGACGCTTAACGCCCGTGCGCTGGCGTTACTGGCGGATGACGGGTTAAGCCAGCCGGGGATGGTGGTGAAAACCAGTTCGCCGAAAGGGGAGCGGGAGCGTCTGCCGAACCCGACCCTTGCCGTCACGGACGGTAAGACAACCATTAAGTTTCATCCCTGGTCTATCGAAGCGATCGTCGCCAGCGAAGCAGGCGATGCAACAATGTGAGCTTACGCGAGATCTGCATAAGGCAATCATGGCATGATGACGCGTTAGTCAAAAAAGGAGAAGGTAATGGCTTTGCTGGAAATCTGCTGTTACAGCATGGAGTGTGCTCGTGAAGCGCAGCTGGAGGGCGCTGACCGTATTGAGCTGTGCGCCGCGCCGCTGGAAGGCGGGTTAACGCCGTCGTTCGGCGTGTTGAAATCGGTGCGCCAGCAGGTGACGATTCCGGTACATCCGATAGTTCGCCCCCGCGGCGGCGATTTTTGCTACACCGAAGGTGAGTTTACCGCCATGCTGGAGGATATTCGCACCCTCCGTGAGCTTGGTTTTCCGGGGCTGGTAACCGGCGTACTGAATGCCGCGGGCCAGGTAGACCTTCCCAGAATGCAGCTGATTATGGACGCTGCCGGTCCGCTGGCGGTGACGTTTCATCGGGCGTTCGACATGTGCGCCAATCCGCATCAGGCCTTCAGGCAACTGGCCTCGCTGGGCGTCGCGCGGATCCTGACTTCCGGGCAGCAGCCGAGTGCGGAAAAAGGTCTTTCGCTTATCAGGGAACTAATTGCCGCAAGCGATACTCCAATAATAATGGCTGGGGCAGGCGTCAGGGCGAATAACCTGGAGCTGTTTCTCAATGCTGGCGTGAAGGAGTTGCACAGTTCCGCCGGACAGTGGGTGCCATCACCGATGCGCTACCGTAATCCCGGTCTGTCAATGTCCACGGATCCGGATGCCGATGAATATTCCCGATACGCCGTCAATGGCGCGTCGGTGGCGGAGATGAGCACTATCGTATCCCGCTACGCGAAGTAACCGTTTTTACCGCGCATCATGTCGCCCAATGTGATGCTTGTTTGTACCAGGCCCCTGCCATTTAAACAGGGGCCTTTTTTTCGACTAAGGTATCAGGGTTTTCTGGCGATAATCACGGCGCGAAGCGGCGCCGGATAGCCTTCTACCGTTTTCGTGCGGTCGTTCGGGTCGAGGAAATCGGAAAGTGATTCGGTGATCATCCAGTCGGTGCGGCGTTGTTCGTCGGTGCTGGTGACGTTCATATCGACAATGCGCACATCGACAAAACCGCACTTCTCAAGCCACATCTTCAGCGCGGCTGCTGAGGGGATAAAGTAGACGTTGCGCATTTGGGCGTAGCGATCGCCGGGCACCAGTACGCTGTTTTCATCACCGTCCACCACCAGCGTCTCCAGCACCAGTTCGCCATCCTGCACCAGCTGATCTTTAAGCTGCCACAGGTGGTCGAGCGGCGAACGGCGGTGGTAGAGCACGCCCATCGAGAAGACCGTATCAAACGCCTGCAGCGCAGGCATCTGCTCAATGCCGAGCGGCAACAGATGCGCGCGCGGGTCGTTGCCCAGCAGCTTACGAACCGCTTCGAACTGGCAGAGGAACAGCTGCGTTGGGTCGATGCCCACCGCCAGACGGGCGCCTGCGCCCACCATTCGCCACATGTGATAGCCGCTGCCGCAGCCGACATCAAGGATAGTACGGCCGGTCAGGTCAGACAGATGCGGCAGTACGCGATCCCACTTCCAGTCGGAGCGCCACTCGGTATCAATATCCAGACCATATAGCGAAAACGGCCCTTTACGCCACGGCATCAGGTTGCGTAAGAGTTTTTCGATCCCCTTCAACTGCCCGTCGCTGAGCGGCGTTTCGCTCTGTGCGCTGACGCTGTGCAGGAGGTCAAGCTTCCACGGCTGCAGTTCGGGTAAAAATTCGACGGAGCGCGACCATTGCTTAAACTGTCCGTGGAGCGAGGCTTTTTGCCAGGCGGCAATCTGTGCGGGCAGCGTTTCCAGCCAGTGGGAGAGAACCGGATCTTTAGCGATTAACTGATAAAAATTACCGAAATCAATCATGCCGCTTTCCCGGCTTTTAGCGCCACGAGAGATCCAAAGTTAAAGCACTGGAACCACAATTCGCTGTGCTCAAAGCCCGCCTTATGCAGACGCGCTTTATGGGTCTCCACCGAGTCCGTCAGCATCACGTTTTCCAGCATGTTGCGTTTCTGACTGATTTCCAGCTCGCTGTAGCCGTTGGCGCGTTTGAAGTCGTGATGCATGTTGAACAGCAGTTCGCCGACGGTATCATCTTCAAAACTGAATTTCTCCGACAGCACCAGCGCGCCGCCTGGGTTCAGCCCCTGATAGATTTTTTCCAGCAGCGCCTGACGTTCTGCCGGCGCGATGAACTGCATCGTAAAATTGAGGACCACCAGCGAGGCGTTTTCAATGCGGATATCGCGGATATCGCCTTCGATGACGTCAACCGGCGTCGGCGCTTTCCAGGACTCAATATGGCGACGGCAGCGCT
The DNA here is from genome assembly GCF_019237635.1 of Pluralibacter sp. Lineage (GTDB taxonomy): Bacteria > Pseudomonadota > Gammaproteobacteria > Enterobacterales > Enterobacteriaceae > Enterobacter_B. The sequence continues at coordinate 21,733 of NZ_JAFAGS010000116.1, read as the reverse complement.
CTACCATGGCCGGAGAGTTATCAATCGCGATAATTTTGCAACCCTCGTGCGCGATATTGCGACGAATGGACAGCGTCGCGGCGCCCAGGGAACAACCCAGGTCGTATACCTGGGTATTGGGTTTCACGAAGCGCTCCGCGAGCATTCCGATCATCGAGATGATATTGGAATAACCCGGTACGGAACGCTGGATCATATCGGGAAACACTTCGGCTACCCGTTCATCGAAGGTCCAGTCGCCGAGGCTGGCGATTGGCGCAGAAAAAAGCGTGTCGCGATGGGACATAACGTGGTTCCAGAAAATAAAAACGGCGTATTGTGCGCTAATGCAGGGAGAAAACCAACTCCCAGGGCAAATACCACAGATTCACCAGCACCATTAGCACAAGCGCGCACCAGGTGGCGCTCATCGCTGAGCGGCGCCAGCGAATCAGACGATGGTGAAAGCCGTAATAGTGCATCAGGCGCCCGGCGATCAGCAGAATGCCGCAAATGTGTACAAGCCAGGTTTCGGCGCCGTCCATCTCCATGAACAGCAGCAGCAGCAGGGCGATGGGAATGTATTCCACCGCGTTGCCGTGAATGCGAATGGCGCTTTGCAGCTCGCTGAAACCGCCATCGCCATAGGCGACGCGGTAGAGCATACGCAAACGTACGACGTCAAAAGAAAACTTAATTAACAACAACGCACCCAGCACGGCATACAGCGCGCTTACCATACAAACTCCCTTTTAAACTGGTCGATGGCACTGTCTATGATAGAAAGGAAAATCAGAAAAGAGAAGTTTGCAATGGGATCGACGGCGCTGAACCGATATCCGGCAATACGCGCTGCAGGTCGCTCCACAGGGTATCCACCAGCTCCGGCGCCTGGGCGATATCCGGAGTGTGTAAAAACAGATACGGCGTTGTGTTCTGTGTCCACTGCGGCAGGGTTTGCAGCCAGACGGCGAACAGTTGCTGGTTCTGCGCCATGTCGTCGCTGCCGATAAAGCGCACCATCGGATTCGCGGCGGTAACCACGGCGTGAACCGGTACCTTCGGCTTTTTGCGCTGGGCGTCAATCACCGCCTCACTGTGCGGTATGGCGCTATGCACCGGGCGGCTGTCGAGGATGACGCGGTTAACGCCACGCGCGTGCAGCCCACGGTTGAGCTGCTTTTCCTCTTCGCCTTTGGCGAAAAACTGCGGATGGCGCACCTCAACGCCGTAGGTGAACGCGCCCGGCAGACCGTCAAGAAACGCCCACAGGGCAGGGAGGTCGCCAGGGCCAAAGGTCGCCGGTAGCTGCAGCCAGTACTGACCGATACGCGCGGCCAGCGGGTCCAGTCGGTCAAAGAATTCCGTGGTTAAATCATCACAGTGACGGAGCGCCGCCTGATGGGATATCGTCGCCGGAAACTTAAAACAGAAGCGGAAGTGATCGTCGGTCTGCGCTTTCCACCGCTCGACGATCTCCGCTTTCGGCAGGGCATACAGCGTGGTGTTGCCCTCCACGCAATTAAAGTGGCGAGCGTAGATGTCCAGACCGGTTATGCCCAGCCGTACCCATTTCGGGTGCGACCATTGCGGGAGCCCAAGATAAATCATAAGGCCTTGAGGATCTCCCCAGTGCTGCGCACGCGGGCGATGCGGGGGAATATATGGGTCATGCTTCCCTGATGCTGTTCGGCGCTGGCGGCGCTACACGCGTCTTCGGCGATCACCAGGTTAAACCCCAGTTCCCAGGCGTTACGGGCGGTAGACTCAACGCCAATGTTGGTGGAGATGCCGCACAGGATAAGCGTGTCGATACCGCGACGACGCAGTTGAAGCTCCAGATCGGTGCCATAGAAGGCGCCCCACTGACGCTTGGTGACGTCGATATCGCTCTCTTTTTTACCCAGCGCCTGCGGGTAGGTCCACCAGTTTTCCGGCAGCGCGCGCGCTGGCGCCGGGTTATGCTTTCGCTTACTACCAGGTACGGATTCTTTCCGGCAGCGCGCGCGCTGGCGCCGGGGCATCGACCGGCTGTTTTAGCGCTTCGGCGTAATCGGCTGACCAGCCGACGCGTACCATGACCACGGGCGATCCCTGCTGGCGGCATTTGTCGGCTATCTTCGCCGCATTCGCCACCACGTCGCTGGCCGCATGCGGACCTCCGGCGAAAGGTAAAATACCTTCCTGCAGGTCGATAACCACCAGCGCGGTTTTCTTTGCGTTCAGTTCAAACATGTTAATCCCCGTTAAATCACTCTGTTAGAGAAGCCACCTTACGATGAGAATGTATGCATCCGGGCGCACATTTTTGTTAATTTTTGTGAGAGCGCGCAACAAGCGTACAGCAATCGCGCGTACGATGCGCGTCGGGCTTATCGTGCGGCAGAATTTCCAGTATAATAGCCGCCTTTTTTCATCCAGTTGTGACATTCAGCTAAAGCTGCGACAGTATTGCCTGCAAGGCAGGCGACAATTCGGCCTGCGGCTAAGTTAAGGGATATCTCATGCGTACAGAATATTGCGGGCAACTGCGTCAGTCCCACGTTGGGCAGCAGGTGACTTTGTGTGGTTGGGTCAACCGCCGTCGTGATCTCGGCAGCCTTATCTTCATCGATATGCGTGACCGCGAAGGTATCGTTCAGGTGTTCTTCGACCCGGATCGCGTCGATGCGTTTAAACTGGCCTCCGAACTGCGTAATGAGTTCTGCATTCAGGTCACCGGCACCGTACGTGCGCGCGACGAGAAAAACGTAAACCGCGATATGGCGACCGGCGAGGTGGAAGTCTTCGCCACCGAACTGACCATTATCAACCGCGCGGAACCGCTGCCGCTCGACTCAAACCAGGTCAACACCGAAGAAGCGCGTCTGAAGTACCGCTATCTTGACCTGCGTCGCCCGGAAATGGCGAACCGTCTGAAGACCCGTGCGAAAATTACCAGCTTTGTTCGCCGCTTCATGGACGACCACGGTTTCCTCGATATCGAAACCCCGATGCTGACCAAAGCGACGCCGGAAGGCGCGCGTGACTACCTGGTGCCGAGCCGTGTGCACAAGGGGAAATTCTACGCGCTGCCGCAGTCGCCGCAGCTGTTCAAACAGCTGCTGATGATGTCCGGTTTCGACCGTTACTACCAGATTGTTAAATGCTTCCGCGACGAAGACCTGCGCGCTGATCGCCAGCCGGAATTTACCCAGATCGATGTGGAAACCTCCTTCATGACCGCGCCTCAGGTGCGTGAAGTGATGGAAGCGATGGTGCGTCAGATGTGGCTGGAAATTAAGGGCGTGGATCTGGGCGACTTCCCGATCATGACCTTCGCCGAAGCTGAGCGCCGTTACGGCTCTGATAAACCGGATCTGCGTAACCCGATGGAGCTGGTGGACGTTGCCGATCTGCTGAAAAACGTGGAGTTCGCGGTCTTTGCAGGCCCGGCGAACGACCCGAAAGGCCGTGTTGCCGCACTGCGCGTTCCGGGCGGCGCCAGCCTTAGCCGTAAGCAGATTGACGACTACGGCAACTTTATTAAGATCTACGGCGCGAAAGGCCTTGCGTACATCAAGGTCAACGAGCGCGCGAACGGCCTGGACGGCATCAACAGCCCGGTGGCGAAGTTCCTGAACGCTGATATCGTTGAAGAGATCCTGACCCGCACTGGCGCGCAGGATGGCGATATGATTTTCTTCGGCGCGGATAACAAAAAAGTGGTTGCCGACGCGCTGGGCGCGCTGCGTCTCAAGCTCGGTAAAGACCTCGGCCTGACCGACGACAGCAAATGGGCGCCGCTGTGGGTTATCGACTTCCCGATGTTCGAAGAAGACGGCGAAGGCGGCCTGACTGCGATGCACCACCCGTTCACCTCGCCGAAGGACATGACCGCGGCAGAGCTGAAGGTAGCGCCGGAAGAGGCGGTCGCCAACGCTTACGACATGGTGATCAACGGCTACGAAGTGGGCGGCGGTTCCGTGCGTATTCACCGTGGCGACATGCAGCAGACCGTTTTTGGCATCCTTGGCATTAACGAGCAGGAACAGCGTGAGAAGTTCGGTTTCCTGCTGGACGCGCTGAAGTACGGTACGCCGCCGCACGCAGGCCTGGCGTTTGGTCTGGATCGCCTGACCATGCTGCTGACCGGCACCGACAACATTCGTGACGTTATCGCCTTCCCGAAAACCACCGCAGCGGCCTGTCTGATGACCGAAGCGCCGAGCTTTGCTAACCTGGCGTCTCTCGCCGAGCTGGGCATTCAGGTGGTCAAGAAGGAAGAGAATAACTGATATGACGTTTAAGCTCCCCGTTTCGGTTTTAGTGGTCATTTTTGCGCAAGATACGAAACGGGTGCTGATGTTGCAGCGGCGCGACGATCCGGCGTTCTGGCAGTCAGTGACTGGCAGTCTTGAAGCCGGTGAAACCGCACCGCAGGCCGCCGCGCGTGAAGTAAAGGAAGAGGTCGCCATTGACGTTGCCGGTGAGCAACTGACCTTAGTGGACTGTCAGCGCACGGTGGAGTTTGAGATTTTTACGCATTTACGTCATCGCTATGCGCCGGGTACGGAGCGCAATACGGAATCGTGGTTCTGTCTTGCGCTGCCCCATGAACAGCAGGTTGAGATAAGCGAACATCTGGCGTACCGCTGGGTGGACGCAGGCGAAGCCGCCAGCCTCACCAAGTCGTGGAGCAACCGGCAGGCGATTGAAGAATTTGTAATTCATACCGTCTGAGAAAGACGGCTTACTGGAGATATTTTTATGGCAGGTCATAGTAAATGGGCCAACACCAAACACCGCAAAGCGGCACAGGATGCCAAGCGCGGTAAAATTTTCACCAAAATCATTCGCGAGCTGGTTACCGCTGCGCGTCTGGGCGGCGGTGATGCAGGCTCTAACCCGCGTCTGCGCGCGGCTATCGATAAAGCGTTGTCCAACAACATGACGCGCGACACCCTGAACCGTGCGATTGCGCGCGGCGTAGGCGGTGATGATGACGCGAACATGGAAACCATCATTTATGAAGGCTACGGCCCTGGCGGTACCGCCGTGATGGTGGAATGCCTGTCCGACAACCGTAACCGTACCGTTGCCGAAGTGCGTCATGCGTTCAGCAAATGCGGCGGCAACCTCGGCACCGACGGTTCCGTGGCGTATCTGTTCAGCAAAAAAGGCGTGATTTCCTTCGAAGCGGGCGATGAAGACACCATCATGGAAGCGGCGCTGGAAGCCGGTGCGGAAGACGTCGTGACCTTTGATGACGGCGCTATCGACGTTTACACCGCCTGGGAAGAGATGGGCGCGGTACGTGATGCGCTGGATGCGGCGGGTCTGAAGGCGGACAACGCTGAAGTCTCAATGATCCCGTCCACCAAAGCGGATATGGATGTGGATACCGCGCCGAAGCTGCTGCGTCTTATCGATATGCTCGAAGACTGCGACGACGTGCAGGAAGTGTATCACAACGGCGAAATCTCTGATGAGGTTGCGGCAACCCTGTAATGGCGTTGCTGACCATAACACCACCGGGAGCGCGTGATGGCCATTATTCTCGGCATTGACCCAGGCTCACGCGTCACCGGTTATGGCGTCATCCGTCAGGTTGGGCGCCAGCTAACCTACCTTGGCAGCGGCTGCATTCGTACCAAAGTCGACGATTTGCCGTCGCGTCTGAAGCTTATTTATGCAGGCGTGACGGAGATAATCACCCAGTTCCAGCCCGACTACTTCGCCATTGAGCAGGTCTTTATGGCGAAAAACGCTGATTCGGCGCTGAAGCTCGGCCAGGCGCGCGGCGTGGCTATCGTCGCGGCGGTAAACCAGGATTTGCCGGTGTTTGAATACGCCGCCCGTCAGGTAAAGCAGACGGTAGTCGGCATCGGCAGCGCGGAGAAAAGCCAGGTGCAGCATATGGTGCGGACCTTGCTGAAGCTCCCCGCCAACCCTCAGGCCGATGCGGCGGATGCGCTGGCGATAGCCATTACGCACTGTCACGTCAGCCAGAATGCGATGCAGGTGAGCGAATCACGGCTCAACCTGGCGCGAGGCAGGTTACGTTAATTCAAAATCAGGCTGGATGTTTATCCAGCCTTTTTTTATGATATGACTTTCGAATTCATACCCTAACGCAGGAGCGTCATGTGATCGGCAGACTCAGAGGCATTATTCTGGAAAAACAACCCCCGCTGGTACTGTTAGAGGCGGGCGGCGTCGGCTACGAAGTCCATATGCCAATGACCTGTTTCTACGAGCTGCCGGACCAGGGCAACGAGGCCATCATCTTCACCCACTTTGTGGTGCGCGAAGATGCCCAGCTGCTGTTTGGCTTCAACAACAAGCAGGAGCGTACGCTGTTCCGCGAGCTTATCAAAACCAACGGCGTCGGACCGAAGCTGGCGCTGGCGATTCTTTCCGGCATGTCTGCGGCGCAGTTCGTCAACGCGGTTGAGCGTGAAGAACCGGCAGCGCTGGTGAAATTGCCGGGCATCGGCAAAAAAACCGCAGAGCGCCTGATTGTCGAGATGAAGGACCGTTTTAAAGGTCTGCACGGCGATCTGTTCACGCCAGCGGCCGACCTGGTGCTGACCTCCCCGGCGAGCCCGACGGCGGATGATGCCGAGCAGGAAGCGGTTGCCGCGTTGGTGGCGCTGGGCTATAAACCACAGGAAGCCAGCCGGATGATAAGCAAAATCGCCCGTCCGGATGCCAACAGTGAAACGCTAATTCGCGAAGCGCTCCGCGCCGCATTGTGAGGTAAGGGATGATTGAAGCAGACCGCCTGATTTCCGCAGGCAGCTCCGGCGCAGAAGAGGTAGCCGATCGCGCGATTCGTCCGAAGCTGCTGGAGGAGTACATCGGCCAGCCGCAGGTGCGCTCGCAGATGGAAATCTTCATTCAGGCGGCGAAGCTACGCGGCGATGCGCTGGATCACCTGCTTATCTTTGGCCCACCGGGGTTGGGTAAAACCACACTGGCGAATATTGTCGCCAACGAGATGGGCGTCAATCTGCGCACCACTTCCGGACCGGTACTGGAAAAGGCCGGTGACCTGGCGGCGATGTTGACTAACCTCGAACCGCACGATGTGTTGTTTATCGATGAAATTCACCGCTTGTCTCCGGTGGTGGAAGAAGTGTTGTATCCGGCGATGGAAGACTATCAACTGGATATCATGATTGGCGAAGGGCCTGCCGCGCGCTCAATTAAAATTGACCTGCCGCCGTTTACCCTGATTGGCGCCACGACGCGCGCCGGTTCGCTGACGTCGCCGTTGCGCGACCGTTTTGGCATCGTGCAGCGTCTGGAGTTTTACCAGGTGGCGGATCTCCAGCATATCGTCGGGCGCAGCGCACGTTATATGGGGCTTGAGATGAGCGAAGAGGGGGCCCTGGAAGTGGCCCGCCGCGCGCGCGGTACACCGCGTATCGCCAACCGTCTGCTGCGCCGGGTGCGTGATTTCGCCGAAGTACGCCATGACGGCACCATCTCGGCCCATATTGCCGCTGAGGCGCTGGATATGCTCAATGTTGATGCCGAAGGGTTCGACTATATGGATCGCAAACTGCTGCTGGCGGTGATCGATAAGTTCTTCGGCGGGCCGGTGGGGCTGGATAACCTGGCCGCCGCTATCGGCGAAGAGCGTGAAACCATTGAGGATGTGCTGGAGCCCTACCTGATTCAGCAGGGCTTCCTGCAGCGCACGCCGCGCGGGCGTATGGCGACGGTGCGGGCGTGGAACCATTTCGGCATCACCCCACCGCAGACGCCATAGCTACTGCGCCGCTTTCTTCATCATGCTGAGAATAAACAGCGTGGCGGCGCACAGCACCACCGACGGGCCTGCGGGCGTATCGTAGAAGGCGGAGAAGGTGAGTCCGCCTGTAACCGCTATCATTCCCGTCACCACCGCAATCCCGGCCATTTGTTCCGGCGTACGGGCGAACCGACGCGCTGTCGCCGCCGGGATGATCAGCAACGAGGTGATAATCAACGCCCCGACAAACTTCATCGCCACGCCGATGGTCAATGCCGTCACCAGCATCAGCAGCAGCTTAACGCGCTGTAGCTTCACGCCGTCGACAAACGCCAGGTCGGGGCTGATGGTCATCGACAGCAGGTTGCGCCACTGCCAGAGTAGAATGGCCACCACCACGATAACGCCGAGGGCAATAGAGATAAGGTCGGAAGGGGTGACTGCGAGCAGATCGCCAAACAGATAGGCCATCAGATCGACGCGCACGTTGGACATCAGGCTGACCACCACCAGACCCAGCGACAGCGCGCTGTGGGCCATAATACCCAGCAGCGTATCCACCGCCAGTTGAGGACGGCGCTCCAGCCAGACCAGGCCGCCTGCCAGCATCAGCGTCACCACGATGACCGCATAAAACGGGTTCACGTTTAGCAGCAGACCGAAGGCGACGCCGAGCAGCGAGGCGTGGGCGAGGGTATCGCCAAAGTAGGACATCCGGCGCCAGACGACAAACGAGCCCAGCGGCCCAGCGGCGCAGGCGAGCATGATCCCGGCAAGCCAGCCGGGTAAAAGCAGTTCAATCATGAGTGACCATTTCCCCGGCGCAGTACGATGCGTCCTTGTAAATCATGGCGGTGGTTATGCTGGTGGCGATAAATGCCAAGTTGCTGCGCGCCGCGCTGGCCGAACATTGAGATAAATTCCGGATGCATGGAGACCACTTCCGGCGTGCCGGAGCAGCAGATATGGTGATTCAGGCACAGCACCTCGTCGGTTTTCGCCATTACCAGATGCAGATCGTGGGATACCATCAACACCGCGCAGTTAAGTTCCTGACGCAACTGGTCAATCAAATCATAAAGGGCGACCTGGCCGTTGACATCAACGCCCTGGGTCGGCTCATCCAGCACCAGCAACTGCGGCTGGTTGAGTAAAGCGCGCGCCAGCAGCACGCGCTGGGTTTCCCCACCGGAGAGTTTCTGCATCGGCGCCTCCAGCAGATGCCCGGCCTGCACGCGTTTCAGCGCCGGTAAAATATCATCCTTGCGCGTTCCCGGACGCAGGCGCAGAAAACGTCCTACCGTCAGCGGCATGGTGGCATCAAGGTGTAATTTCTGCGGAACATAGCCGATGCGCAGTTTACCTTCACGTCTGATAACACCCTCACCAGGCGCGACCAGTCCGAGGACTACGCGAACGAGCGTCGACTTCCCGGCGCCGTTGGGGCCAAGAAGCGTAAGTATTTTACCTGGCTTCAGAGCCAGTGAAACATCTGACAGCACGCGGCGTTGACCGAAGCTGACCGAGACGTTTTCCAATGTGACAAGATTGGTCATGAGAATTTAGGCTTGCACTAACGATTGAATGTTATAATATCACACTCACCTCATCCGTTACGATTAAATGACGCATTATGTTACATAAAAATACGCTTCTTTGCGCAGCCGTATCGGCTGCCCTGTGGGGAGTCGCCGCGGCGCCTTCTCAGGCGGCTGTTGTCGCTTCGCTGAAACCGGTCGGATTCATTGCCGCCGCCATTGCAGACGGTGTAACAGAGACGCAGGTTCTGCTGCCTGACGGTGCCTCAGAGCACGACTATTCCCTGCGCCCATCGGATGTAAAACGCTTACAAAACGCCGACTTAGTGGTATGGATTGGTCCGGAAATGGAAGCATTTATGGACAAGACAACCAGCGCGTTCCCGGAGAACAAAAAAGTCACGATTTCAACGCTCGACGGCGTGAAACCGCTGCTCATGAAAGGGGCGGACGATGACGACCATGCCGATGAACATGACCACGATCACGCTGGAGAAAGTGATGCAGATCACCATCATGGCGAGTACAACATGCATCTGTGGTTATCCCCAGAGATAGCGCGCCTCTCAGCGGTTGCAATCCACGATAAATTAGTGGAACTTATGCCGCAAAGTCGAGCCAAACTAGACGCCAACCTGAAGGATTTTGAGGCACAACTTGCCGCAACCGACAAGCAGGTGGGTAGCGAGCTGGCGCCGCTGAAAAATAAAGGGTATTTCGTTTTTCATGATGCCTATGGCTACTACGAAAAACATTACGGTTTGACCTCGTTGGGCCATTTTACCGTCAACCCGGAAATTCAGCCTGGTGCGCAGCGTTTACACGAAATAAGAACACAGTTGGTTGAGCAAAAAGCGACCTGCGTTTTTGCTGAGCCACAATTCAGGCCGGCAGTGGTGGAAGCGGTTGCCCGTGGGACCTCCGTTCGTATGGGAACGCTGGATCCGCTTGGCATTGGCATCCCGGTAAGTAAAACGAGCTACGCTGCGTTTCTTACCCAACTGGCGAACCAGTATGCGAGCTGCCTGAAAGGAGATTAATGAGGAAGTGAATACGTGCAACAGATAGCCCGCTCTGTCGCTCTGGCATTTAACAATTTGCCGCGACCTCACCGCGTTTTGCTGGGGTCGTTGACCGTTCTCACCTTAGCGGTCGCCGTCTGGCGACCCTACGTTTATCACCCCAATACCGCACCGATCGTCAGAACGATCGAGCTGGAAAAAAGCGAAATTCGTTCACTGCTGCCTGAGGCCAGCGAGCCTATCGATCAGGCACCGCAGGAAGAAGAAGCCATTCCCCAGGATGAACTGGATGATAAAGCCGATGGCGATGCGGGCGTGCATGAGTACGTCGTATCGACAGGCGATACCCTCAGCAGCGTGCTGAACCAGTATGGTATCGACATGGGCGACATCAGCCAGCTTTCCGCGGCGGATAAAGACCTGCGCAACCTGAAAATCGGCCAGCAACTGTCGTGGTCGCTCAATGCCGATGGCGATCTGCAGCAGTTGACCTGGGAGATGTCCCGTCGCGAAACGCGTATCTACGATCGCACTGCTAATGGCTTCAGGATGAGCAGCGAAATGCAACAGGGCGACTGGGTGAACAACGTGTTGAAAGGCACCGTTGGCGCGAGCTTTGTCTCCAGTGCCCGCGACGCCGGGTTGACCAGCGCCGAAATTAGCGCGGTTATCAAAGCCATGCAGTGGCAGATGGACTTCCGCAAGCTGAAAAAAGGCGACGAGTTCTCAGTGCTGATGTCCCGCGAAATGCTGGAAGGCAAGCGCGAGCAGAGCCAGTTGCTGGGTGTGCGTCTGCGTTCCGATGGTAAAGACTATTACGCGATTCGCGCCGAAGATGGCAAGTTTTATGACCGCAACGGCACGGGGCTGGCGAAGGGCTTCCTGCGCTTCCCGACCTCGCGTCAGTTCCGCGTATCGTCAAACTTTAACCCGCGTCGCCTGAATCCGGTGACGGGCCGCGTCGCGCCGCATCGCGGCGTTGATTTCTCAATGCCGCAGGGTACGCCAGTGCTGGCGGTGGGCGATGGCGAAGTTGTGGTGGCGAAACGTAGTGGCGCCGCAGGTTACTATGTGGCGCTCCGTCATGGCCGCACCTACACCACGCGCTATATGCATCTGCGTAAGCTGCTGGTTAAGCCTGGACAGAAGGTGAAGCGCGGCGACCGTATCGCCCTGTCAGGAAATACCGGCCGTTCTACCGGTCCGCATCTGCATTATGAAGTCTGGATCAACCAGCAAGCGGTGAACCCGCTGACGGCGAAACTGCCGCGTACCGAAGGTCTGACAGGTTCCGATCGCCGCGATTACCTGGCGCAGGTGAAAGACGTCGTTCCGCAGCTGCAGATTGATTAATTGCTGTTCATGCAAGGCCGGCGCCCGACGGGTGCCGGCTTTTTCTTTTGTGCGATGCTTCCAGCCTCGCTACACTATCTCAATATTTATTCCTGGTACGACTCTGGAACCGGCATGGAAACGAAAAAAAATAACATTGAGTTTATTCCTCAGTTCGAGAAATCTTTTTTACACCCACGTTATTGGGGATCCTGGTTTGGCGTCTTCGCGTTTGCCGCTATTGCGCTAACCCCGCCTTCTTTTCGCGACCCAATCCTCGACGCCCTGGGCCGTCTGACGGGGAAGTTTGCCCGCAGCGCTCGCCGTCGCGCGCAGATCAATTTGCTGTACTGTTTCCCGGAAAAGAGCGAGCAGGAGCGGGAGGCGATGATTGATGACATGTTTGCCACCGCGCCGCAGGCGATGGTGATGATGGCTGAACTCGGCCTGCGCGATCCGAAAAAAATCCTCTCCCGCGTCGACTGGCAGGGTAAGGACATTATTGATGACATGCGCCGTAACAACGAGAAGGTGATTTTCCTGGTGCCCCACGGCTGGGGAGTGGATATTCCGGCGATGCTGATGGCGTCGGAAGGCCAGAAGATGGCGGCGATGTTCCATAATCAGGGCAACCCGGTCTTCGATTATGTCTGGAACACGGTGCGTCGCCGTTTTGGCGGTCGTATGCACGCGCGCAATGACGGCATCAAACCGTTTATTCAGTCTGTGCGTCAGGGCTACTGGGGCTACTATCTGCCGGATCAGGATCATGGCGAGGAGCACAGCGAGTTTGTCGATTTCTTCGCGACCTATAAAGCTACGCTGCCCGCGGTTGGCCGTCTGATGAAGGTCTGTCGTGCGCGGGTGGTGCCGCTGTTTCCGGTTTATAACGGTAAAACGCATCGCCTGACGGTGGAAGTACGCCCGCCGATGGATGACCTGCTGACCGCAGACGACAACACCATCGCCCGGCGAATGAACGAAGAGGTGGAGATTTTCGTTGGGCCGCATCCGGAACAGTACACCTGGATACTGAAACTGCTGAAGACCCGCAAACCGGGTGAAAAAGAGCCCTACAGACGTAAAGATCTGTTTCCTAAGAAATAAAAAACCCCCAGTATGGAGTACCCGTCAGTCAGTTAACTGACTGACGGGTACTCCATATTATGCTTTTTTCTCTTTGCAGAAAGTCGCGCCAACGTCTGAGATCTAAATATACGTTATAGTCATTTTTTGAAAGAAAAAATGAATCATGATTCTATCATAGCAATTGCTACTATTTTAACTACTATCAAGGGGTTGCTATGCTTGGCGTTTCCAGAGAAAGGATAAATGTCCGTTTAGATAACATACAGAGTGCTATTGAAAAAAAATCAAACAATGAATCGTTATCACAAAAGTCACTTAATAAAATCAAAAGCATTGCTAATTCCCAGTTTAATTTAAAAACTGGTGTATCTGAAAGCATATTCAGTAGTGCTCATCACAGTAAAATAATGAACCGCACTGGGGTGCCAGAATTAATTTCTCATCTTAGGGGTATAAGAGGGATTGAAAGTAATCGATTTATGACTGAGCAAGTAAATACTTGGATTAGAAATGCCAGTAACTTGCTGGGAAAAGATGTTGATACTGGTAGAGAAGGTCAGGTGATCGGCGAAGGCTCAAAAGGGAAAGTCTACAAAGTGGATGACTTCGTAGTCAAAAAAACAACTATTCAGAATTTAAGTAAGAGTTCACATGAAGTAAAAATGTGCAATGAATACAATGGAAAAGAAGTTGCGTTTATAATTAATTCTGGTATGAAAATGCCTTTTATAGATGGGGGTAAATCCGATCGTTCAGACACTTTAAAAGGTGTCGTTGACCTATATAACAAAGGCTTTATGATAGGAGATGCAACTCCAGATAATTTTTTAAAACTTGAAAATGGTGATGTGGTTCCCGTTGATTTTGGGCTGGTTTTTAAGTATTCAGACTTAGATAATATAGCTCATAAGACGAAAGTAGATATAGTGCATGATTATATAAAGGGTGGCCATAAGTATATTCCCAATGATCTCAAATCAGAATATGTGTCATGCATAAAAAAACTTAGCGAATCTCTTGGTTCTCAGAGTCCAGAATATAGTGTAAATGTCCGTGATTTAATGAGATCAGGGCTTTACAAGCTTTATAAGTAAGGTGATATTCAGTTTAAATAAATACTAAAAGGGTACACCAACCCAACGTGTATGCATAAAAAATCCGAAAATGGATGACCATTTCCGGATTTTTACATAACGACGGAATCGCTCAGCGGCGAAATTATTCGACGGTCAGGATTCGCGTGGTGTTAGTGGAGCCGACGGTGCTCATCACATCGCCCTGGGTCACGATAACCAGGTCGCCGGAAACCAGATAACCTTTATCGCGCAGCAGGTTGACGGCGGCCTGCGCAGCGGCAACGCCGTCACACGGGCTGTCAAAGTGCACCGGCGTAACGCCGCGGTACAGGGATGTCAGGTTCAGTGTACGCTCATGACGGGACATGGCGAAAATCGGCAGGCCGGAGCTAATGCGCGAAGTCATCAGCGCGGTGCGACCAGACTCGGTCATGCTGATAATAGCCGTGACGCCCTTGAGGTGGTTGGCCGCGTACATGGCGGACATCGCGATAGCTTCTTCCACGTTGTCGAACTGCACGTCCAGACGGTGTTTAGAGACGTTGATGCTGGGGATCTTCTCCGCGCCAAGGCAGACGCGCGCCATTGCGGCTACGGTCTCTGACGGATACTGACCGGCGGCGGTTTCCGCAGACAGCATCACGGCATCGGTACCGTCCAGCACGGCGTTTGCAACGTCCATGACTTCCGCACGGGTCGGCATCGGGTTGGTTATCATCGATTCCATCATCTGGGTGGCGGTGATCACCGCACGGTTCAGCTGACGGGCGCGACGGATCAGCGCTTTCTGGATACCGACCAGCTCCGGGTCGCCGATTTCGACGCCGAGATCGCCACGCGCCACCATCACCACGTCGGAAGCAAGGATGATATCATCCATTGCGTCCTGGCTGCAGACGGCTTCCGCACGCTCCACCTTCGCAACGATCTTGGCATCACAGCCAGCATCGCGCGCCAGGCGGCGAGCGTAGTTGAGGTCTTCGCCGTTGCGCGGGAAGGAGACGGCCAGGTAGTCGACGCCGATAAGCGCGGCCGTTTTGATGTCTGCTTTGTCCTTATCTGTCAGCGCTTCGGCAGAAAGACCGCCGCCCAGCTTGTTGATACCTTTGTTGTTAGACAGCGGGCCGCCAACGGTCACTTCAGTAAAGACTTTCATATCCTGCACCTGCAGGACTTTCAGCTGCACGCGACCGTCGTCGAGCAGCAGAATATCGCCGGGCACGACGTCATCCGGCAGGCCTTTATAGTCGATGCCAACCTGCTCTTTGTCGCCTTCACCTTTACCCAGGTTGGCATCCAGCAGGAATTTATCGCCGATATTCAGGAAGACTTTGCCTTCTTTAAACGTTGAAACGCGGATCTTTGGTCCTTGTAAATCACCAAGGATTGCAACATGACGCCCCAGTTTTGCCGCAATCTCACGGACTTTATCTGCACGAAGCTTATGATCTTCAGGGGTGCCGTGAGAGAAGTTCATGCGCACAACGTTAGCGCCAGCCGCAATAACTTTTTCCAGGTTGTTATCGCGGTCAGTAGCCGGGCCTAACGTGGTGACGATTTTGGTTCTGCGAAGCCTTCTGGACATGTAATACTCCGTTGACTGAAACAACTTTGGTGTTGCGTGAATATGGATACGGACGTTCCACATAGAAAGAAGTATGCAGGAACTTAGCCGAATGTATAAATAAGTTACAAGCTTGTTATCAAATTTTAATGATTATCGCTGCGTATCAGCAATTCCTTATCAAAACGCGATTCCTTCAATGCTTCCTTGACCCGCTTCAAGTTATCCCTGAATTTTGCTCCCCGGCGCAGGGTAAAACCCGTTGCCAGGACGTCGATCACGGTTAACTGCGCCAGACGAGACACCATGGGCATATAAATGTCAGTATCTTCCGGAACATCCAGGTTAATGGCAAGCGTCGCCTCACGCGCAAGCGGCGTACCGGCAGAGGTGAGGGCGATAACCATCGCGTCGTTCTCGCGGGCCAGCTGCGCCAGCTCAACCAGGCTTTTGGTCCGCCCGGTATGGGAGATAAGCACCACCACATCATCATCGTTGCAATTCATACAGCTCATGCGTTGCAAAACGATGTCATCGGAGTACACCACCGGAACGTTAAACCGGAAAAACTTATTCATGGCGTCATGCGCCACGGCAGCCGAAGAGCCGAGGCCGAAGAAGGCAATCTTTTTTGCCTGCGTCAGCAGGTCGACGGCGCGGTTGACGGCGGCCATATCCAGCGACTGGCGAACGTGATCGAGGCTCGCCATCGCCGATTCGAAAATTTTCCCCGTGTAGGCTTCGACGCTGTCGTCTTCATCAACGTTGCGGTTCACATACGGCGTACCGTTGGCGAGGCTCTGGGCGAGGTGCAGTTTGAAATCAGGGAAGCCGCGCGTTTCCAGGCTCCGACAGAAGCGGTTGACGGTAGGCTCGCTGACGCCTGCCTCCAGCGCTAACGCGGCAATGCTTGAGTGAATGGCCTGGGAGGGTGAGGACAGAATCACTTCCGCCACTTTACGCTCGGATTTGCTAAGGTTTTCCAGTCGTGACTGGATTTTTTCCAGCATGTTCATTAGTAGCAAGCGCTCATCAATTGAAACGATTTCATTAATGGGTGAAATCGTTGTGCGTTTTAGCAAGAATATACCCCTGGGCGCCGCACAAGGGTGAGGAAAGGCAGCAAAAAATGTTGTTTTTTTTCATTACATGATCAGAGTCGTGTTTTAGTACCGACGACGCGGACGAAATAACCCACAAAATTAAACCGTTGCCACCGTGATGAACCGGTTTTTTTCCCCTGCGGTGCCTTTAAAGCCCGTATACTGGTGAATCAGAGTTTCGGTAATTACGTAAACACAGTACAGTGCACTGTAAGAAAATTACAAGTAAGCGCCTGGCTGAAGTACCGGGCAATCCAACTGAGGAGAATGACATGGCGGTAACGCAAACGGCCCAGGCATGTGACCTGGTCATTTTCGGCGCGAAGGGCGACCTGGCGCGTCGTAAACTGTTGCCTTCCCTGTACCAACTGGAGAAAGCCGGACAGCTGCATCCGGATACCCGTATCCTGGGGGTCGGTCGCGCCGACTGGGATAAAGAGACCTATACCAAAGTCGTTCGTGAAGCGCTGGAAACCTTCATGAAGGAAAAAATCGATGAAGGCCTGTGGGATGCCCTGAGCGGTCGTCTGGATTTCTGCAATCTCGACGTCAACGACACCAAAGCGTTTACCCGCCTTGGCAAGATGCTTGACCAGAAAGAACACGTCACCATTAACTACTTCGCCATGCCGCCAAGCACCTTTGGCGCTATCTGCAAAGGTCTCGGTGAAGCGAAGCTGAACAAGAAACCGGCGCGCGTCGTCATGGAAAAACCGCTGGGAACGTCACTTGAGACCTCCCGCGAAATCAACGACCAGGTCGGCCAGTATTTCGAAGAGTGCCAGGTGTACCGTATCGACCACTACCTGGGGAAAGAGACGGTGCTCAACCTGCTGGCGCTGCGTTTTGCTAACTCTCTGTTCGTGAATAACTGGGATAACAAAACCATCGATCACGTGGAAATCACTGTCGCTGAAGAAGTGGGCATCGAAGGTCGTTGGGGCTATTTTGACCAGGCCGGCCAGATGCGCGACATGATTCAGAACCACCTGTTGCAGATCCTCTGCATGATTGCGATGTCGCCGCCGTCTGATTTGAGCGCTGACAGCATCCGCGATGAGAAAGTGAAGGTGCTGAAATCCCTGCGTCGTATCGACCGCTCAAACGTGCGTGAGAAGACCGTGCGCGGCCAGTACACTGCCGGTTTCGCCCAGGGCAAAAAAGTGCCGGGCTATCTGGAAGAAGAGGGCGCTAACAAGCAGAGCAACACCGAGACCTTCGTGGCGATTCGCGTTGACATTGATAACTGGCGCTGGGCGGGCGTGCCGTTCTACTTGCGTACCGGTAAACGTCTGCCGACCAAGTGCTCTGAGGTGGTGGTCTACTTCAAGAACCCGGAACTGAATCTGTTCAAAGAATCCTGGCAAGAACTGCCGCAGAACAAGCTGACTATCCGTCTGCAGCCGGACGAGGGCGTGGATATCCAGGTTCTTAATAAAGTGCCGGGTCTTGATCATAAGCACAATCTGCAGACCACCAAGCTGGATCTGAGCTACTCCGAAACCTTCAACGAAACGCATCTGGCTGATGCCTATGAGCGACTGCTGCTGGAAACCATGCGCGGCATCCAGGCGCTGTTCGTGCGTCGTGACGAGGTAGAAGAGGCCTGGAAATGGGTGGACTCCATCACCGGCGCGTGGGCTGCCGATCAGGATGCGCCGAAGCCTTATCAGGCAGGCACCTGGGGGCCGGTTGCGTCTGTGGCGATGATCACCCGCGACGGCCGCTCCTGGAATGAGTTTGAGTAAGGTTGCCGCTACCCCTGACAGGGTATTTTACCGGTAACATGATCTAACACAGCTTTCGTTCAAAATGTACGCTTTTAAGCCTCGCGAGGATTCACCCGCGAGGCTTTTTTTATTACACTGCCGGAAGAAGTTTGCCCCTGAGCTCCAGTATTCATAGGTTTCTGCATTGTTAAACACTGCTTTAGCCCTTGTTAATGCTGTGGCCCGGACAGCCTAAATTTGAGGAGCATTTATGAATCCGACAATGTTACGCGTAACAAAACGCATTATTGAACGCTCACGAAAGACCCGAAGCGCATACCTTGCGCGGATTACCCAGGCGAAATCAGATACGGTGCAGCGGTCCCATCTCGCCTGCGGCAACCTGGCGCATGGATTTGCCGCTTGTCAGCCGGACGACAAAGCATCGTTGAAAAGCATGCTGCGTAACAATATCGCGATCATCACCTCCTACAACGATATGCTCTCAGCGCATCAACCCTATGAATATTATCCGGACATCATCCGCAAAGCGCTGCACAGTGTGAACGCAGTCGGTCAGGTGGCGGGCGGTGTGCCCGCTATGTGTGACGGCGTCACCCAGGGGCAGGACGGGATGGAGCTCTCCCTGCTCAGCCGGGAGATCATTGCGATGTCAGCGGCCGTCGGGCTGTCTCACAACATGTTCGATGGCGCGTTGTATCTCGGGGTGTGCGATAAAATCGTCCCGGGGCTAACCATGGCGGCGCTGTCGTTTGGTCATCTGCCGTCTATTTTCATTCCGTCAGGCCCCATGACCAGCGGATTGCCGAATAAAGAAAAGGTGCGTATCCGCCAGCTGTATGCCGAAGGCAAAGCCGACCGGATGGCGCTGCTGGAGTCGGAAGCAGCCTCCTACCATGCGCCGGGCACCTGCACTTTCTACGGAACCGCCAACACCAACCAGATGGTGGTGGAATTCATGGGCATGCAGCTTCCGGGTTCCTCATTTGTGCATCCGGACGCGCCGCTGCGCGAGGCGTTGACCGTGGCTGCGTCGCGTCAGGTCACCCGTATGACCGGCAACGGCAACACCTGGATGCCGCTGGGTAAAATGTTCGACGAAAAAGTGGTGGTGAACGGTATCGTGGCGCTGCTGGCGACCGGCGGTTCGACCAACCACACGATGCACCTGGTGGCGATGGCGCGGGCGGCGGGGATCATCATCAACTGGGATGATTTCTCCGATCTTTCCGACGTGGTGCCGCTGCTGGCGCGCCTTTACCCGAACGGTCCGGCCGACATTAACCACTTCCAGGCGGCGGGCGGCGTACCGGTACTGGTGCGTGAACTGCGAAAAGGCGGTCTGCTGCATGAGGATGTCGACACCGTCGCCGGGCACGGCCTTAGCCGTTATACCCTGGAGCCGTGGCTGAACAACGGCGAGCTGGACTGGCGCGAAGGGGCGATGGCGTCGCTGGATGCCGACGTGATTGCCAGCATGGAGAAGCCATTCTCCCATCACGGCGGCACCAAAGTGTTGAGCGGTAATCTGGGGCGCGCAGTGATGAAAACTTCCGCTATACCGACAGAGAACCAGATTATCGAGGCGCCCGCGGTGGTATTTGAAAGCCAGCACGACGTTCTGCCTGCATTTGACGCCGGTTTACTGGACAAAGACTGCGTGGTGGTGGTTCGCCATCAGGGACCAAAAGCGAACGGCATGCCAGAATTGCATAAACTTATGCCACCATTAGGTGTATTATTGGACCGCCGTTTCAAAATTGCATTAGTTACCGATGGACGGCTTTCCGGTGCTTCAGGTAAAGTGCCTTCAGCTATCCATGTTACGCCTGAAGCTTACGATGGCGGAATGCTGGCGAAAGTGCGTGACGGCGACATTATTCGGGTGAACGGCCAGACAGGGGAACTGACGCTGCTGGTCGACGAGGCGGTACTGGCGGCGCGTGAGTCGCATATTCCTGACCTGCGCGGTTCGCGGGCGGGAACCGGTCGCGAGTTGTTCGGCGCGCTGCGCGAGCAACTCTCCGGCGCAGAGCAGGGCGCAACCTGCATCACCTTTTAATACGACAAGATTTATCGATCTGGCGAGAGAAAAACTCTGATGAAAAACTGGAAAACAACTGCAGAAGCAATCCTGACCAACGGCCCGGTAGTCCCGGTTATCGTAGTGAAAAAAATCGAACACGCGGTACCGATGGCGAAAGCGCTGGTGGCGGGCGGCGTACGCGTTCTGGAAGTGACGCTGCGTACCGATTGCGCGCTGGACGCGATCCGCGCTATCGCTAACGAAGTTCCGGACGCTATTGTGGGCGCAGGTACCGTGACCAACGTGCAGCAGCTGAAAGATGTGACCGAGGCGGGCGCGCAGTTTGCCATCAGCCCGGGCCTGACCGAGCCGCTGCTGAAAGCCGCAACCGAAGGCACCATTCCGCTGATTCCTGGGATCAGCACGGTTTCCGAGCTGATGCTGGGTATGGATTACGGTCTGAAGGAGTTTAAATTCTTCCCGGCGGAAGCGAACGGCGGCGTCAAAGCGCTGCAGGCGATTGCGGGTCCATTCGCTCATATCCGCTTCTGCCCGACGGGCGGTATCTCTCCGGCGAACTACCGCGACTACCTGGCGCTCAATAGCGTGCTGTGTATCGGCGGTTCCTGGCTTGTGCCGAACGACGCGCTGGACGCTGGCGACTATGACCGCATCACTACGCTTGCGCGTGAAGCGGTAGAAGGCGCGAAGTAAGCCTGAGCGCATACCGGGTCTGCGGATGCCGCAGGCCCGGTAAACCGCATTTTTACCCTTTCACGACCACGGATGCCGCCGCGGCTTTCGCGCGCGTGACCGCTGCATCTACCGACGCTGCTGTCGCCAGTGCCACACCCAGACGCCGGGTTCCGGCGATGTCCGGTTTACCGAATAAACGCAGTTGAACGCCTGCGCCAACGGCCGCCTCTACGTTACCGAATGTCAGATTCTGGCTGGTCAGTTCAGGCAGGATCACCGCTGAGGCGCAAGGGCCATACTGGCGGATGGCGCCGACCGGCAGGCCGAGAAAGGCGCGAACGTGCAGGGCAAACTCGGAAACGTCCTGTGAAATCAGGGTGACCATTCCGGTGTCATGCGGGCGCGGCGAGACTTCGCTGAAGATGACATCGTCGCCGCAGACGAACAGCTCAACGCCGAACAGACCATGACCGCCGAGCGCCAGTACCACCTCGCGGGCAATCTGCTGGGCGCGGGCCAGCGCCTGGTCGCTCATCTGCTGCGGCTGCCAGGATTCACGGTAATCTCCCTCTTCCTGACGATGCCCGACCGGGGCGCAGAAATAAACACCATCCACGGCGCTGACGGTCAGCAGGGTGATTTCGAAATCAAACTTCACCACGCCTTCGACGATGACACGCCCGGCACCCGCGCGCCCGCCTTGTTGCGCATAGCGCCAGGCCTCGGCCAACTGTTCTTCATTGCGAATAAAACGTTGGCCTTTACCGGAGGAACTCATCACCGGCTTGACAATGCAGGGCAGGCCAATGACGGCCACCGCATCACGAAAGGCGGTTT
>NZ_JAFAGS010000091.1 GCF_019237635.1 Pluralibacter sp. | reverse complement strand
CTGGGGGATGGTGTATATGACTAAACAGGGGCTTAAGGAAAGCACTCAACAATATAAAGCGAACTGGCAAAACCTGCCCGATAAGGTGCCTGAAGTTAAAAACTACCAGGGTTGGGATCATATGCGCTGCGATATGAAGGCGGGACGTTAGACGATGAATAATTTATGCGCAGGGCTAGCCGGATGTCAGGTCAAAGGGTCTTCGACGCAGGTGATTTCAATGCTCTGAACACAAAAGAGGGCTTTCTATTTCTAACCCGGGCAATGTTTACGGTCATGATTATTACAAGCTCATAAATCCCCGTACAACAGTGCGGGGATTTACGATTAAGAGACAGCCCGTTCAGAAGGGGGAGACAACACCACTCAGGCTTTAACCATCTCTTTTTCGATAAGCATAATCAGGATGTGGATCACTTTAATGTGGATCTCCTGAATACGATCGGCGTAGCCGAAATGCGGCACGCGGATTTCCACATCGGCGGAACCCGCCATCTTGCCGCCGTCTTTCCCGGTCAGCGTGATGACTTTCATCCCCTGAGCGCGGGCCGCCTCAATCGCTTTGATCACGTTGCCGGAGTTGCCGGAGGTGGAAATGCCCATCAGCACATCGCCAGCGCGCCCGACGGACTCAACGTAACGCGAGAACACATACTCATAGCCAAAATCGTTGCTGACGCAGGAGAGATGGCTGACATCGGAAATCGCAATTGCCGGATAGCCCGGACGGTTATCACGGTAGCGCCCGGTCAGCTCTTCAGCAAAATGCATGGCGTCGCAATGAGAACCGCCGTTACCGCAGGAAAGCACTTTACCACCGGCTTTGAAGCTGTCCGCCAGCAGGACGGCCGCGCGCTGGATCGCGTGGATATTGGCTTCATCTTGCAGAAAGTTAGCCAGTGTTTCCGCTGCTTCGTTCAGTTCGTTACGAATAAGATCCTGGTACATGAGGATAATCCTTCAGCATTTAAGAGAATAACCTCGGCAGTGTACCGGATAGCAGGATAAGCGAGAAGCGTCACGCTGGGGAATCCCGTTTACTTTTGATTTTCCGTGCCCCGCTTTACGACAACTCTGTGAGCCAGGTTGTAATTATTTTGTAAATACATTGCTAAAAGAAATAACATCCACTACAACCATATCATCACAAGTGGTCAGACCTCCTACAAGCAAGGGAGCTTTTCTTTATGATGATTTTGAGTATTGTTGCAACCGTTGTTTTACTCGGCGTGCTCTTCTATCACCGGGTTAACCTGCTGCTCGGCAGCCTGATACTTCTGGTCTGGACAGGCGCGCTGGGCGCGGCTGGCCTGTGGAATATCTGGCTGCTGCTGCCGCTTGCCATCATTCTGGTGCCGTTCAACCTGGTGTCGATGCGTAAAGCGCTGATCTCTGCGCCCGTCTTTCGCGCCTTCAGCAAAGTGATGCCGCCGATGTCGCGTACTGAAAAAGAAGCGATTGATGCAGGCACCACCTGGTGGGAAGGCGATCTGTTCCAGGGCGACCCGGACTGGAAAAAACTGCACAACTACCCGCAGCCGCGTCTGACCGAAGAAGAGCAGGCGTTCCTCGACGGCCCGGTTGAAGAAGCCTGCCGGATGGCGAACGACTTCCAGATAACCCACGAAATGGCCGATCTGCCGCCGGAACTGTGGGCCTGGCTCAAAGAGCATCGCTTCTTTGCGATGATCATTAAGAAAGAGTACGGCGGGCTGGAGTTCTCGGCCTACGCCCAGTCTCGCGTACTGCAAAAACTTTCCGGCGTTTCCGGTATTCTGGCCATCACCGTTGGCGTACCGAACTCCTTAGGCCCGGGCGAGCTGCTGCAGCACTACGGCACCGATGAGCAGAAAAACCATTATCTGCCGCGTCTGGCCCGTGGTCTGGAAATCCCCTGCTTTGCGTTGACCAGCCCGGAAGCGGGTTCCGATGCGGGCGCCATCCCGGATACCGGCGTGGTTTGCATGGGCGACTGGCAGGGCGAACAGGTACTGGGCATGCGCCTGACCTGGAACAAACGCTATATCACGCTGGCGCCGATCGCGACCGTACTGGGTCTGGCGTTCAAGCTGTCCGACCCGGATAAACTGCTGGGCGACGATGAAGACCTGGGCATTACCTGCGCGCTGATCCCCACCAACACGCCAGGTGTCGAGATTGGCCGCCGCCACTTCCCGCTGAACGTGCCGTTCCAGAATGGCCCAACGCAGGGGAAAGACATTTTCGTCCCTATCGATTTCATTATCGGCGGTCCGAAAATGGCCGGTCAGGGCTGGCGTATGCTGGTGGAATGCCTCTCCGTGGGCCGCGGCATTACGCTGCCGTCTAACGCCACCGGTGGTCTGAAATCCGTCGCGATGGCGACAGGCGCTTACGCGCACATCCGCCGTCAGTTCAAAATCTCTATCGGTAAAATGGAAGGGATCGAAGAGCCGCTGGCGCGTATTGCGGGTAACGCCTATGTGATGGACGCCGCCGCATCGCTTGTCACCTACGGCATTATGCTGGGCGAGAAACCGGCCGTGCTGTCCGCTATCGTGAAGTATCACTGTACTCACCGTGGTCAGCACTCCATCATTGATGCGATGGATATTGCTGGCGGTAAAGGCATTATGCTCGGCGAAGGCAACTTCCTGGCCCGTGCCTATCAGGGCGCACCGATCGCCATCACCGTTGAAGGGGCTAACATTTTGACCCGCAGCATGATGATCTTCGGTCAGGGCGCCATTCGCTGTCATCCGTACGTCCTTGAAGAGATGGCGGCTGCGCAGAATAAAGACCTGAACGCCTTTGATAAGCTGCTGTTCAAACATATCGGCTACGTCGGCAGCAACAAAGTACGCAGCTTCTGGCTCGGCCTGACCCACGGCCTGACCAGCCGCACGCCAACCAGCGACGCCACGAAGCGTTACTATCAGCACCTGAACCGCCTGAGCGCTAACCTCGCCTGGCTGTCGGATGTATCGATGGCGGTGCTGGGCGGTAGCCTGAAGCGTCGCGAGCGCATCTCCGCCCGTCTTGGCGATGTGTTGAGCCAGTTGTACCTGGCGTCTGCGGTACTGAAACGCTATGACGACGAAGGTCGCAATGAAGCGGATTTACCGCTGGTTCACTGGGGCGTACAGGACGCGCTGCATCAGGCGGAGCAGGCGATCGACGATTTGATCCGCAACTTCCCGAACCGCTTTATCGCTGGCGCGATGCGTATGGTCATTTTCCCGACCGGTCGCCATTATCATGCGCCTTCCGATAAGCTGGATCATGTTGTGGCGAAGATCCTGCAAACACCGAGCGCAACCCGCTCACGCATCGGTCGCGGCCAGTACCTGACCCCGAGCGAGCATAACCCGGTAGGCCTGCTGGAAGAAGCACTGGTCGACGTGATGACGGCCGATCCTATCCACCAGCGTATCTGTAAAGAGATGGGCAAAAATCTGCCGTTTACCCGCCTGGACGAACTGGCCCGCCACGCGCTGGCAAAAGGGTTAATCAACCAGGATGAGGCGGAGATCCTTATCAAAGCAGAAGTCAGCCGTCTGCGCAGCATTAACGTTGACGACTTCGAGCCGGAGGCTCTGGCAACCAAACCGGTAAAGCTGCAGGAGAAAGTCCGCAAGGTTGAAGCGGCGTAAACATAAGCCTCTCCGTAATCGCGCCCGGCAATGTCATGCCGGGCGCTTTTTTTTTACGCTGTCGCCACCCTGAAAGCCTGCAAACGGTATCCCGTCGCGGCATAAATCAGAGC
Source organism: Pluralibacter sp. (assembly GCF_019237635.1). Classification (GTDB taxonomy): domain Bacteria; phylum Pseudomonadota; class Gammaproteobacteria; order Enterobacterales; family Enterobacteriaceae; genus Enterobacter_B. Next base: position 10,364 of record NZ_JAFAGS010000091.1, on the reverse strand, counting down.
AAAAACCATCGAACTGAAACAGAACACGCTGTAGGGCAGATAGCTGAACGTCGGCACGCCCAGCGTTGTCGCCATATAGAGTCCCGCCGCAGACCACGGAATAATCGGCGCGCTCATCGTCCCGAAATCTTCCAGCGTCCTCGCGAGCACCAACGGCGAAAGATTGAGATCCTCAAACTTCTTCAGCATCAGCTCAGAAACCACAATCTTGTTCAAACCGTCCGAACCCGTCAGCAAATTGATGATGACCGCCAGCACGCCGCTGGTGAGAATGGCACCAAAGACGCTTTTGATCCTGTTCGCCGCGCTTTGCAACGTCACGTCCATCATCCCCGTGCCGGTCAGGATCCCGGCGAACATCATCGCGCAGATAATGAACGAGAGGAAACCGCCCTGATTATTCAGCCCGCCCTGCTCCAGCAACTCTTTCACGGAGGGAAGAAGATTTGTCGCATCGGTTATCATGTCCAGGCGAAAGCCACTCATCGTCGACTTAATCCCTTCCGCCAGCGGAAAGCCCTGATAGAGCCAACCGACCAGCACGGCAACAAACGCGCTGCTTAACAACGCGGGCACGGTCGGCAGGCGCAGAAAGGTAAAGCAAAGCACAATGATCATCGGTAACAGCGGCAACACGCCAAACTTGTACAATCCTTTCAGTTGAACCAGCATTTGCATACTTTCCGGCGAAATCGTGCCGGATGACGTATGAACCATCCCAAGCCAAGTAAAAAACAGCAGGCTAATGATCGTTGAAGGTATTGTGGTCCAGAGCAGATATTTAATCAGATCATAAAGCCGGGTTTTGGTCACCGCGGAGGTCAGGTTAGTGGTATCGCTCAGAGGAGATAGCTTATCGCCAAAGTAAGCGCCCGTGACAATCGCCGCCGCCAGGATCGGAAGATCGGCGTGTAATCCCGAACCAATGCCCATTAACGCCACGCCGATAGACGCTACCGACCCCCATGACGCGCCTGAGACGTAGGACAGTACCGCATTCAAAATAAACGCGATAACGTACAGCCACGTGGGTGAAACCAGCAACATGCCGTAATAAACCAACATCGGCAACGTTCCGGCAAAACTCCAGGTGGCAACCATAAAACCAACAAAAATAACAATCAGCACCGGCGCCATAACCGCTGAAATTTTATCGATGATGAATCCCTGTATTTCATCCCAGGTATATTTCAGTTTAGACATCGCTATGATGCAGGAAAAAGCGGCGGAAATTAACAAACATACGCTGGCAGGCCATCCCATAACGCCTATGCCGAAAACTAAAACAACTGCCATGAAAATAATGGGCGTGAGCGCCACATAAAAACCGGGTTTTTCTCTCATGGTGATTCTCCAGGTCAAAAGACCTTAACGCGGTTTCGCACAAGACGTGCCTGAACATTCTGGATATCCACCTCTGATACGCGCGTATTGCTCTTTATCGCAATCGCCGCGGCGGTACCGGCGCCTTCGCCAGTCACAATGCAGCACCCCATATTTCTGATGGTGGCATAGGCAAAGTTATCCGCATCAATCGCCCGCCCGCAGACCAGCAAGTTCTCCACATCGCGCGGAACCAGCGCGCCATAAGGAATGTGGAAATAGCGTGGCTCCAGCGGCAGTTTTAAACGCCCATTACCGTCGATAAATTCCGGGAAAATACCGATAGAATCCGTATGGCGTCCTTCCTGACAAATATCCTGCTCCGTCAGCTGTGTACGCCCGGAAATATGTCTCGATTCCCGCGTTCCCACCGTCATCCCAAAATTCTTCAGCTGCGCGCGCTCAAACCCCGGCTGGAAACGGCGAAGCACCTCTATTGCCTGCATCGCCTGTTTGCGACCTTCAATTTCAGCACGCGTCAAATCAAAGACATCGGTGCAATCAACCGCAGGAATACTGACAACGTTGAGGTAATTGGCATCGCCATAATCCGTAATCGAACTCCAGGATCCCCCCAGCGTGACCTCCTGGGGAATCAGGCCTGCCGCTTTCCCCTTCGCAAACACTTTGCCAAGATAAGGGCTGAACATTTCCCGGCAGGATTCATGGACATCGTACGACCAGTTCTTGTTCTCTTCATCCGCGCCCCAGTCGCCGTATTTGGGGCGCGTCGCCTCAATACTTTGCATGAAAGCCTGCTTATCGACGTTGGCGCAGCTAAAGACGGTGGTCACACACATCAAGTCTTCCTTGCTGCGTTTAGTGAACGGCGCCCCCGCAAACCAGGCGATATCGGCATCACCGGTACAATCAATAATGACTTTCGCCAGAATGGCCTGACGTCCGGATTTACTTTCGGTAATCACCCCTTGCAGTTCGTCGCCCTCTTTGATGACGTCTACTGCGGAAATGTGCAGCACGCGACGGACGCCCGCGTCTTCCAGCATCGTGTCAGCCACTAACTTAAAGCGTTCAGCATTGATCGCCTGACTTAATGACTGCGGCTCGGGCTGCGACGCGCCTGATTGACGGGCTGTTTCTTCAATTTCACGGGCAATGCCGCCAGATTCCACGGTATTTTCGTGGCGCCACCAGGCGATAGATTCCACCCCAGCGGTCGTCATCATGCCGCCAAAACAGCCGAAGCGTTCGATCAACATGGTGTTCATCCCTTCACGGGCTGCGCTCAACGCTGCCGCTATGCCGGAAGGTCCTCCGCCAACAACTAATACATCCGTTGTCGCCATAACAGGAATGCGCCTGGCAGGTTCAAGATAAAAATCCATACTTTATCTCCGTAATCAAAAATTAAATAAACGAGTCTTCTCGCAAATTAATGCGTGAAAAATAAAGTTACTGTTCAATGTCCATCAACATGCTAATACAGAAAAAAAGTAAAAATCAGCAGTACCCAGTTGTTTTTTATTACTCTCTGGGTGGGAACACACTTTCTCTCTGCCGCGATAAATTACACATTGTGCATTGTAGATAAAGTCACATTTAATTCCCCGAACAGGCGCTCTTTTCCAAAAAGAAACGCCATCTCGCGGAATCTATTTCATAATGAAACATATACTCTAAATAATTCGAGTTGCAGGAAGGCGGCAAGTTCGCGAGTCCCCAAGAGCATAGATAACTATGTGACTGGGGTGAGCGAACGCAGCCAACGCACATGCAACTTGAAGTATGACGAGTATAGCTACTCATCACTGAGTGTTCCTGGATATAAATTATAACTTTTCAACTTCCTCCATAGCGTTGTTCTGCCAATTTTCAATACCTCTGCCGCTTTACTCAGATTCCAGTCACAGACACGGCACACATGCTCGATAGCCTGCATTTCCACTTCAGCCAGAGAAACCAAATGAGACACATCACCTTCGGAGCAATTATTATTCTGACGAATATCTAATGGAATATCCTCTAATTCCAACATCATTTTACCGCAACCCATAAAAATCTTTTCCATGCGGTTCTTAAACTCTGAGATGTTTCCCGGCCAAAAATATTCGAGAAATACGGTATTCGCCTCTGGCGAAATCACCAGCGCCTTGCCCGTTCTGTCCCGATACTTTTCAAGAATCTCATTAATCATATATTCGAGATCTTCGCGTCGCTTACGTAGCGGCGGAATCTCAATTTCATTCATTGAGATCTCATAATAAAGCTGTCGACTGAAGGCGCCTTGCTGAACATAATCGCGCAGTGAACTCCCCGCACAGGTCACCAGGCGAAAACGTACTGGAATAAGGCGATGGCTGTCAGAGCGCATCACCAGTCCGGTTTTCAATACTTTCAACAATACGCTTTGAATTTCACAGGACAGGTACTCCACTTTGTCCAGATACAACGTACCGTTTTGCGCCAGTTCGAATTTCGAGGGGACCGGGCCTGCATCTGAACCCAGCAGTTCATGCAGCATATTTTCCGGGGAGAGCATCTGACAATCCACGGAGATGAACGGCCCGTCCCGCTGCTCGCTCTCATTGTGAATCGCCATCGCCATCGTCAGTTTTCCCACCCCATCTTCCCCATTAATCAGGATAGGCGATGCGGTTTTGATTGCCCTGCGGGCGACATTCAGGACCTGCTTCATTCCCTTTGAGATGACATGCAGGCTGTCAAAGGTAAAGTTTGCGTTCGTACTGATTTGCTGCTGCGCAATTTTGCGTATTTTATCGAGCGGATGCAGGAATAACAGAAATGAGCCGTCACTCAAAGGGCGTAGCGTCACCATTAATTCGATGAACTCGCCGCGACACTCAATCACAATTTGCTTTTGCGGCAGCTTTGTCCGTTGGGAGATGGCGTCATTCAACGCCGGGGGAAAAACAAACTCATGTCTTATATTTTGCCCAATCAGGCTTTCTTTTTTCACATTAAGTAATAACTGGGCCTGCGGATTTACCATTGTAATAACAGAATGTGCATCCCAACAGATAAACCCATCGTCCATGCATTCAATAACGGCATTATGCTGACAAAGGACTTTATTTGTTATTTTTTGCTCACTCTCAATATATATATAATTAGTCACCTCTACCGCACAGGCATGGCATAAATGCAGAAGATGAGCGTCAGATGAAGCCTTTACAATACAAATAATATAACCGTGTATATTGCCACAATAGTCAATCACAGGCGCCGCACTCATCGAAAAGGCATGCAGCGATTCACTAAAGTGCTCAGCCCCCTCCAGACAAGTATATAAATGCGTGTCCCGGCATAAACTGTACACATTGGTGCCGATTTCCTCTTCAGCCCAGGACATCCCGGCCCCCACTCCCAGATGCTGGAGCTGCGCGGCGAGTTTATCAGATGACTGCACGTGCAGCGCCCAGCCATGCGGGTCGAGCACCACCAGCGCAATGTCATTTCCAGCCACCAGCGTGAAGGTGTCCTCCACCACACGTTGCGCCACTCTGATAAATTCAGCATTTCTGCTAAATATCATTTGTAAAGTCTGGCCCGATGCCTTTACTGGCGTTTTCCAGCGACGGGGATCACAATGTTTCAAACATTTTTGCCATGATCGTAGCGTTGCCGAATTAACAGAACCTTCGGATGCCCATCCATGATGCATAAACATTTTCCATTTATTTTTTAAATCATGGTGATATGACGCTTTATCCATATTTAAACATCCATAATTATTAATTGCATTTCTTGTATCAAAAATAGCTGATAACCAGTTTGATCAAACGCAATAATTCTTTGTCTGCTTTTTCAAAAAAAATAAAAAGCCTTGTAACTATTTAATATCTCACCCACACTTAAACAAATATAATGATTTGAGGCAGGGAAATAAACTGATAAACAAAATGAATTATGAAACTGCCAGCGTCATCAGGAATCCCAGGCAAAAACCCCGATGAACTTCATAATGAAACACTCGCGCCTCCACAACTGTTTCACTATGAAACAGCTTATCTATATTTGTTCCAGCCATCTATTTCTTCAAAAATATTTAACTACCGGGTGCCGACGTTTGTTTGCTGCCCTTACAACCGTAAATATCAGGAGAGAAAATATGGCGAGGATGCGTGCAATTGAAGCCGCCGTCGAAATACTGAAAAAAGAAGGCATTAGCGTTGCTTTTGGCGTGCCGGGCGCAGCAATCAACCCGTTTTATGCGGCAATGAAAAAGTTAGGTGGTATCGACCATGTGCTCGCGCGTCACGTGGAAGGGGCTTCGCATATGGCTGAGGGTTATACCCGAGCCCACGGCGGTAACATCGGTGTATGTGTCGGCACGTCCGGCCCTGCCGGTACCGATATGATAACGGGGCTGTATGCCGCCTCTGCCGATTCGATTCCCATTCTCTGTATCACCGGCCAGGCGCCGGTCGCGAAACTGCACAAAGAGGATTTCCAGGCCGTTGATATTGAAGCCATTGCCACTCCAGTGACCAAAATGGCGTGCACAATTCTCGAAGCCGCGCAATTACCCGGTATTTTTCAGAAAGCCTTCTGGGAAATGCGCTCTGGCCGACCAGGGCCGGTTCTGCTGGACCTGCCGTTTGATGTACAAATGGCGGAAATTGAATTTGATATCGATCTATACCAGCCGCTTGCTCCATGGCGCCCTCAGGCGACGGTCGCCCAGGCTGAACGCGCCCTGGCGATGTTAAACCAGGCAGAAAAACCGATCATTGTCGCGGGCGGCGGCGTTATTAATGCCGAAGCCAGCGAATTGCTGCGTGAGTTTGCTGAACTGACAGGCGTGCCCGTTATCCAGACCCTGCGCGGTTGGGGTACGCTGGCAGACGATCATCCGCTGATGATTGGCCGTATGGGATGTCAGGCAGGGCACCGTTATGGCAACGCCAGTTTCCTGGCCAGTGATTTTGTCTTTGGGATTGGGAACCGTTGGGCCAACCGCCACACCGGGGCACTCGAAACCTATACCGAAGGTCGCAAATTCATCCATGTGGATATCGAGCCCGCACAGATTGGCCGTATTTTCGGCCCCGACCTCGGCATTGTGTCTGACGCGCACGCCGCACTCACGCTGTTCATCCAGGTTGCGCGTGAGATGAAAGCGCGTGGCGAATTGAAAGATCGCCACGTCTGGGCCGCCGAGTGCGCCGAGCGCAAGCGCACCTTACTGCGTCGGTCTGATTTTGACAGCATGCCGGTCAAGCCACAGCGGGTATACCATGAGATGAATAACGTCTTTGGCCCTGAAACTCGCTATATATCAACCATTGGTCTGGCGCAGATTGCCGCTAACCAGTTCCTGCGCGTCTATCGCCCTCGTCACTGGATTAACGCCTGCCAGGCGGGTCCATTAGGATGGACGATGCCTGCCGCGCTCGGGGTGGTGAAAGCCGATCCTTCCACCCCTGTGGTCGCTATCTCCGGAGATTACGACTTCCAGTTCTTAATTGAAGAGCTGGCCGTGGGTGCGCAGTTTAATCTGCCCTATATTCATGTATTGCTTAACAACGCCTACCTCGGGCTGATTCGTCAGTCGCAGCGCGCTTTCGATATTGACTACTGCGTGCAGTTATCGTTCGAGAACATTAATGCGCCAGAGCTGAATGGCTACGGCGTCGATCATAAATCCGTTGTCGAGGGTTTAGGCTGTAAAGCCATTCGCGTTTTTGAGCCTCAGGATATTGAACCTGCGTTACGTGAAGCCCAGCGCCTGCGTGATGAATTCCGGGTGCCGGTGGTGGTGGAGATCATTACTGAGCGCGTCACCAATATCGCTATGGGGCCGGATATTAACAAAGTTACCGAGTTTGAAGAAATTATCGATCTCTGAGGAAACAGGAATATGGCAAAATTTGCAGCGAATTTATCCATGCTTTTTACCGAGTATCCGTTCATTGAACGTTTTGCCCATGCAAGCAAAGCCGGTTTTCACGGTGTGGAATATCTTTTCCCTTACGATTTTTCAGCGGATGAGCTTGTCGGACAACTTAGCGCCCATAAGCTGACGCAGGTACTGTTCAATCTTCCGGCCGGAAACTGGCAGGGCGGCGAGCGTGGTATTGCCTGTCATCCAGACCGTGTGGAAGAGTTTCGGGCGGGCGTAACGCAGGCGATTGAGTACGCGCAGGCTCTGCACTGCTCACAGGTAAACTGCCTGGCCGGAAAACAACCTGCCGGATATTCCGTGGAGCAATGCCACGAAACGCTGGTGAAAAATTTGCGTTACGCCGCAGAGCAGTTGGCTGATGCGAACATCAGGCTGGTGCTGGAAGCGATTAATACCACGGATATTCCTGGTTTTTTTGTTAACAACACGCAGCAGGTACTGAATATTCTGCACGATGTTAACCATCCTAATCTGCGTTATCAGTACGATATCTACCATATGCAAATTATGGAAGGAAACCTGGCAACCACGCTTAAACATAATCTGGAGAAAATTGGCCATATTCAGCTGGCTGATAACCCAGGACGCCATGAACCCGGCACCGGAGAAATTAATTACCCCTGGCTTCTGGGGTATATCGATAAGCTCGGTTATCAGGGCTGGATTGGTTGCGAATATACCCCCTCGTCCACCACGGTTGACAGCCTTCACTGGCGTAATACCAGCAACAACGATTAATTCCTGAGGAGAAGATGATGAATATTGGATTTATCGGCACCGGTATTATGGGGAAACCCATGGCCTGGAATTTACAACAGGCGGGTCATACCCTGCGGTTTTCTGAACATTTCGAACCCGCGCCGTCAGAGCTGCTCAACGCGCGCGGCATTGCCTGTAAAACCCCTGCCGAGGTCGCCCGCGGTAGCGAAATTATTATCACCATGCTGCCCGATACCCCTCACGTTGAGGATGTGCTTTTCCATTCGGAGTACGGCATCGTACACGGGTTATCGGCAGGGAAAATCCTCGTCGATATGAGCTCTATTTCGCCGGTGGCTACCAAAGCATTCGCCCAGCGCATTTCCGCAACCGGCGCTGAATACATTGATGCCCCCGTGTCCGGCGGCGAAGTCGGCGCCAAAGCGGGCTCGTTATCGATTATGGCAGGCGGCAGTGACGACGCTTTTCAGCGCGTAAAACCGCTGCTGGAGGTGATGGGAAAAAACATTACCCTGGTCGGCAACGTCGGCGACGGCCAGACCTGCAAAGTCGCCAATCAGATTATTGTCGCACTTAACATTGAAGCGGTTGCAGAAGCATTGCTCTTCGCGGCCAAATCCGGCGCCGATCCGGCCCGCGTCCGCGAAGCGCTAATGGGCGGATTTGCCGCATCCCGGGTGCTGGAAGTTCACGGAGAACGCATGATCAAAGGAACCTTCGATCCGGGTTTTCGCATTAGCCTGCACCAGAAAGACCTTAATCTGGCGCTGGAAAATGCCCGTTTGCTGAAGGTGGCGCTGCCCAACACCGCCACCGCACAGCAGCTGTTCAGCTCCTGCGCCGCCCACGGCGGCAGCGACTGGGATCATTCGGCGCTTATCCGCGCGCTTGAAGAAATGGCCAATTTTTCTATTCGCCAGTAATCACCCGAAGGGAACCGCAGGTTCCCTTTTTTCATCGCCTGATTTCCACCCTGGCACTATCTGAAAGAGAACCTCCGATGAAAATAATTATCTCTCCTGATTCCTTTAAAGAATGCCTTCCCGCCTGGAAAGTCGCCGAGTCGCTGGCAACCGGATGGCGCAATGTTCTGCCCAACAGCCACCTGGTTTGCCTCCCCGTGGCTGACGGCGGCGAAGGGACGCTCGACACGCTCATTCATGCGACCGAAGGCACTTACTACGAGAAAATCGTTACCGGGCCGTTGGGCGAACCGGTCAATGCCCGATTCGGCCTCCTCGGCAACCAGCCGACGGCGGTGATTGAAATGGCGCAAGCATCAGGCCTGGAGTGCTTAACGCCTGCGCAACGCGACCCGCTGCGAGCCACCTCCTTTGGCACCGGAGAATTGATTCTTGCTGCCCTGGAGCATCCGATCGAATCGATTATCGTCTGTCTCGGCGGTAGCGCCACGAATGATGGCGGTGTCGGGATGATGTCCGCCCTGGGCGCGGCATTTTTAGATGAACACGGAAACCCTGTCGTTCAGGGGGGCGCGGGTTTATCGGCTATTAAGGAAATAGACCTTAGCCGTCTGGACCCGCGCCTGAAGCAGGTTAAGGTGATTGTCGCCTGTGATGTCACTAACCCACTCACAGGCAGTAACGGCGCAACTCAGGTCTTTGGCCCACAAAAAGGGGCCACTGAGGACATGCTCGTCCGTCTGGAACAAGGGATGGGTCATTATGCCCGTCAGCTACAGCGCTGCTGCGGCAGGGATATCGGCGCCATCCCAGGCGCTGGCGCCGCAGGCGGTACGGGGGCCGCATTACTGGCCTTCCTTGATGCCCGCCTGCAGCCAGGTATCGACATGGTGCTGGAGGCCATTCACTACCATGAACACCTGACTTATGCCTCGTTAGTGATTGTCGGCGAAGGCAAGATGGACAAACAAAGCCTCAACGGAAAAGCGCCCATTGGCGCGGCGCGTATGGCGCAGAAAATGGGCGTACCGGTTATTGCCATCGCAGGCTATGTTGAGCGTGAGCTTAGCGCATTACGGGAGTGCGGCATTGAGGCCTGTTTCTCGGTCGTCAATGGTCCGTGCGATCTCCCGACCGCGTTGCGCGAAGGCGAGGTCAATTTGATTCAGTTAGGCGAGAATCTGGCAGGGTTTTATCGTGCGGTGTTAAGTTAAGCTAACCTCAACCCCGGCTTTCGCCGTAATGCTTGTCAGTCAAGCCCTGCGGGTCATTCCGTTCACTGTATGACCTGCTGATTCTCTCACTTCACATCCTGTGAACGGGATAAGGGGCCACCACGGCCCCTTGTATCCTGAAGTTTGTCTAAAATATCCACGACTAGATTTGGCAAGGTGTGTGCAGCCTGATGGCCCCTGGGGTTTAAAGCCCGTTGATAAGCGACTGGCACACAC
>NZ_JAFAGS010000178.1 GCF_019237635.1 Pluralibacter sp. | reverse complement strand
CTGATTAGCGCGGTGTTCTCCTCGCCGCCGGTGTTTGCGCTGGACAGGCAATCGATAGATGCCTTTCTGGGCAAGCTCGGGGCGGATAATGAGTATGTTGCCAGCAAAGGGATTAACTGGAGCGTGCTGCCAGGGCCGTTTTATACTCCTGAGCTGCGGCTTGGGCTTGGGATGGCGGCGGCGGGGGTCTACCGTGTTGACCCAAAAGATACCGTTACGCAGAATTCGTCCTTGTCGTTTACCGGTTTTGTCAGCACCAGCGGCGCGCTGGGTGTCGGATTTACCAACTACACGTTTTTTACCGACGATCGCTGGCGGTTGTTCGTTGAAGGTAACATCGCCAAAGTACCGACCGGTTTTTGGGGCGTTGGCTACGATGCCGCGCAGGGGAGCGAGCAGAAGTACACGGACAACTCCATACGCGTGCATCCTCAGCTATTCCGCCAACTGGCGGATAACCTGTATCTCGGCGTTGGCTGGGATTTCTCGGCAATGGATGCCGACATTGACGACCCGCATCCCGGCGATAAATTTTCCCGGTTTACCACTTCAACCACGCCGCTGAGTTCCGGCGCGACGATCAGCATGCACTACGATACCCGCGATGTGATTACCCGGCCTACGCGCGGACAGTTTTTTAGCGTCGAGTACAGCGTTTTCGACCCGGCGCTCGGTTCTGATACCCACTTCACGGCCGCGCAGGTACAGTACAATTATTATGCGTCGCTGGATGAAAAACGGGTGCTGGCCTTCGATCTCTGGGGACGGTTTACCGACGGCGATGTGCCCTGGGATCGGCTGTCGCTGGCGGGAGATAACCGACGGCTGCGGGGATATTATCAGGGACGCTACCGCGATAAGGATGTGGTCAGCGGGCAGGTTGAATACCGTCAAAAGCTCGACTGGCGTAACGGTTATGTGCTGTGGCTGGGCGCCGGGGCGCTCGGCAGTTCGCCGGGCGATCTGGGCGAACATCCTCTTTTGCCCACGGCAGGCGTGGGGTATCGATTTGAAGTGAAGCCGGATATGAACATTCGGCTGGATTTAGGCGTTGGCCGGGATACGGCCGGATTTTATTTTCAGGTCGCGGAGGCCTTTTAATGCGTGCTTGGTTGTTCACTCTTCTGCTGTGCGCCTTTTCAGCCACGGCGGGCGATACCGTACTGCCCACCCCGGTGATGCGCAACGTTACGCCGGTGGCGCAGCATCTTGCGCCGCCGGAGTCGCTGCGTCCGTGCTGCGCGTTTGGCTATGATCTGAAAGTACGGGCGCTGGGGGTGCCGATCCCGGTTTATCAGATAGGTAATGTGCTGACGCTGGATACGCTGGGTAACCATCGCTATAACGACAGCGCGCTCGGCGCGGTAAAAAACCTGGTCGGGCTCAGCGAAGAGGCGAACGGCCTGATGTACACCCATCGCGGCGGGTTTATCGATATTGCTCACGTGCGCGATACGGCGGACAACACCTTCTACCTGTTCACTCGTCTGTATCCGAAGCTGGGGCAGTCCTGGCGGTTGTTCTATAGCGAAGAGCTGGGGGTTCGCCGCATTCAGCTTAACGCCTTTACGCCCCCGGCATCGCCCGCCCAGCGCTTTACCCTGGCGGCCTGGCTTGCGGGAAAGCTGGCCTTTGAACTGGCGCAGTGGCACGAAGTGGCGCAGTGGTATGGCTTCCAGTCCGTCCCCGGTTTTTCGGAGGAGATATCCGCGTTTTCACCGGAAGATCTCTACTCTAACCTGTTAGGCGCCAGGCTTTCTATTAACGTCATTCTGGCGGGGCATACCCGTTCGGTTGAGGATTATAACCGGGCGATGGACACCGCGCTTCGCCAGGCGCTGGTGGGGTTGAATGCGGCCACGCGCGAAGAAACCGAACAGATGTTCCGCTCGGTGGACGGCGACTGGTGGAACAGCAAGCGTCGGGTGCCGGATAAATTCCTGGTGCTGAAGCGCAATTACTCCCTTGATGATACCCGTTTGCCGACGCCGGTGCCGTTTGAAAAGGCGACGCCGTATCAGCTGCATATTCCTGACACCCTTAACGGCTATGTGCTGGCGCGCCTCGGCGAGTTGCAAATTCACCCCGGCAGCGACATGCAGCAACTGCCGATGCCTGCGGGCTACTACACGCCGCGCCAGTTCCAGGTTCTGGCTCGCCGGGCCGAGCAGTCCGATGAAGTCCAACTGCAGCGAATGCAGAAATAAACGTGATGCTCCGCCTTGCGGCCGGGAGGAAACTTGCGGCAAGGCGGGCTAAGTGTTAAAAGGTGCCCCTTCATAAAACGCAACAGGGGAAAGACGTGAAAAACGCGTCAACCGCGTCCGGACAAACGCAATCGGATACTGAGTCGGATAATCAGCCGACGCTTCACCGCGGCTTACAAAACCGCCATATTCAGCTCATCGCCCTCGGCGGCGCCATCGGCACCGGCCTGTTTTTGGGGATTGGGCCTGCCATTCAGATGGCCGGGCCTGCCGTCGTGCTGGGCTACGCAATCGCCGGGATTATCGCTTTTCTTATCATGCGCCAGCTGGGCGAGATGGTGGTGGAAGAGCCAGTGTCAGGCTCCTTCGCTCATTTTGCGTATAAATACTGGGGGCCGTTCGCCGGGTTTCTGTCGGGCTGGAACTACTGGGTGATGTTCGTGCTGGTCGGCATGGCAGAACTCACCGCCGCCGGTATTTATATGCAGTATTGGTTGCCGGATGTGCCGACCTGGGTCTGGGCGGCGGTGTTCTTTATCATTATCAACGCCGTGAACCTCGTCAACGTGCGTCTGTACGGTGAGACGGAATTCTGGTTTGCGCTGATTAAAGTACTGGCTATCCTCGGGATGATTGGCTTTGGTCTGTGGATGCTGTTTAGCGGCCACGGCGGCGAGTACGCCTCGCTGGATAACCTCTGGCGCCATGGCGGTTTCCTGGCAAC
>NZ_JAFAGS010000007.1 GCF_019237635.1 Pluralibacter sp. | reverse complement strand
AACATTCTCGCCAATGCCGCCCAGGCGGAAGCACGGATCGATTTCGGTTGCACCGACAAGGTGTTCAACGTCCTGCCGATGTTCCACTCGTTCGGCCTGACGGTCGGTTTCGTGCTGCCGCTGGTCAGCGGCGTGCGGATTTTCCTGTATCCTTCGCCGCTGCATTACCGGATCGTTCCGGAGATGGTCTATGGCGTGAACGCCACGATCATGTTCGGCACCGACACGTTCCTGGCCGGCTACGCCCGCAGCGCCCACGCCTACGATTTCCGCTCGCTGCGCTACCTTGTGGCCGGCGCCGAGCAGGTGAAGGAGGCGACTCGGCGCATCTACTTGGAGAAATTCGGCCTGCGCATCCTGGAAGGCTACGGCGTCACCGAGTGCGCGCCGGTGGTGTCTATCAACGTGCCGATGGCGGCGAAGCCGGGCACCGTCGGGCGGATCCTGCCGGGGATGGACGCGCGCCTGCTGGCGGTACCGGGCATCGGGCAGGGCGGTCGCCTGCAACTGAAGGGGCCGAACGTGATGAACGGTTACCTGCGCGTTGAGGCACCGGGGGTACTGGAGGCACCGACGGCGGAAAACGCGAACGGCGAGCTGGAAAGCGGCTGGTACGACACTGGGGATATCGTCACCTTTGATGAGCAGGGCTTTGTGCAGATCCAGGGTCGGGCGAAGCGTTTTGCCAAGATTGCCGGTGAAATGGTGTCGCTGGAGATGGTTGAACAACTGGCGCTGGCGATATCTGCGGAGAAGCTGCACGCGGCCGTGGCTAAACAGGATGCCAGTAAAGGCGAGGCGCTGGTGCTGTTTACCACCGATACTGAGATGACGCGCGAGAAGCTGCTGGCGCAGGCTCGCTCAACCGGCGTACCGGAGCTGGCGGTGCCGCGCGATATTCGCTTCCTCAAACAGCTGCCGGTGTTGGGGAGCGGGAAGCCGGATTTTGTCACCCTTAAAAGCGTGGTCGATTCAGATGGAACAACATAATGCGTGAGTCCGTTCAGGCTAACATCTCGCTGTGGTCGAAGGGGATGGCGGCGGTCATCTGCGCCCAGTTTTTGTCGGCGTTTGGCGATAACGCGCTGCTGTTTGCGACGCTTGCGCTAATGAAACAGCAGTTCTACCCGGACTGGAGCCAGCCGATTTTGCAGATGGTGTTTGTCGGCGCCTATATTCTGTTTGCGCCGTTTGTCGGGCAGTTTGCCGACAGCTTCCCGAAAGGGCGGGTGATGATGGTAGCCAACAGCCTGAAGCTTATCGGCGCGGCCTGCATTTGTGTTGGGGTGAACCCGTTTATCGGCTATACGCTGGTGGGCGTTGGGGCGGCGGCCTATTCACCGGCGAAGTACGGCATTCTGGGGGAACTGACTACCGGCGATAAGCTGGTGAAAGCCAACGGCCTGATGGAGTCCTCCACTATCGCCGCTATCCTGCTGGGCTCCGTGGCGGGCGGCATTCTTGCCGACTGGCACGTGCTGGCGGCGCTCGGCGTCTGCGCGCTGGTGTACGCGGGCGCGGTGGTGGCAAACCTGTTTATCACCCGCCTGCCAGCGGCGAGGCCGGGGCAGTCATGGCGGTATAACGCCATGACCCACAGCTTCTTTTTTGCCGCCAGGGCGCTCTGGAACAACCGCGAAACCCGTTTTTCGCTGGTGGGAACCAGCATGTTCTGGGGCGCGGGCGTCACGCTGCGTTTTCTGCTGGTGCTGTGGGTGCCGGTGGCGCTTGGCATCAGCGATAACGCCACCCCGACCTACCTGAATGCGATGGTGGCGGTTGGGATTGTGGTTGGCGCAGGGGCGGCGGCAAAACTGGTCACCCTGGAAACCGTCGCGCGCTGTATGCCTGCCGGTATTCTCATCGGTGTAACGGTGTCGGTGTTTTCGCTGCAGCAGGCGTTGCTGCCTGCCTATGTGCTGCTGCTGCTCATCGGTGTGTTCGGCGGTTTCTTCGTGGTGCCGCTGAATGCGTTGTTACAGGAGCGCGGCAAGCATACGGTGGGCGCAGGCAACGCCATTGCGGTACAAAACCTGGGTGAAAACAGCGCCATGCTTCTCATGCTCGGGCTGTATTCGCTGGCGGTCAAGGTCGGCGTGCCGGTGGTCGGCGTTGGGATAGGTTTTGGCGCGCTGTTCGCGCTGGCGATCGTCTCGCTGTGGGTCTGGGGGCGTCGCCATTAACCAAATGCCCGGCAGGCGGGGTCTGCCGGGCGTATTTCACATCAAGGAGCCGGGTAGGTATAAACCTGATGCACTGCTTCAATCTCCGCCAGCACCTCTTCACTAAGCTCAAGATGCAGACTTTCGACGTTGGTTTTCAACTGCTCCATCGTGGTGGCGCCTAACAGGGTGCTGGCCACGAAGGGCTGGCGACGAACAAACGCCAGCGCCATCTGCGCCGGATCGAGATGGTGTCGTCTGGCGATATCCACGTACGCCGCCACGGCTTTCTGCGACTGCTCGCTGCTGTAGCGGGTAAAGCGGCTGAACAGCGTATTCCGCGCGTTCGCCGGTTTCGCGCCATTCAGGTATTTGCCGGTCAGGGTACCGAACGCCAGGCAGGAGTAGGCCAGCAGCTCAACACCTTCGTACTGGCTGACTTCCGCAAGACCCACCTCAAAGCTGCGGTTAAGCAGGCTGTAGGGGTTCTGGATAGTCACAATGCGCGGCAGATCGTGCTTATCGGCCAGATGCAGGTAGCGCATAACGCCGAAGGCCGTTTCATTCGACACGCCGATATAGCGAATCTTCCCGGCGCGCTGGTACTCCGTCAGCGCCTCCAGTGTTTCCAGCAGGGTGATTACCGGCTGCGTGTCTGTCCACTGATAGCCGAGCTTACCGAAGCAGTTGGTCGGGCGCTGCGGCCAGTGTACCTGGTATAAATCGAGGTAGTCGGTCTGCAGGCGCTTAAGGCTGTCGTGCAGCGCTTCGCGAATGTTCTTGCGATCCAGCGCCTGTTTTGGGCGAATGCCGCTGTCGTTAGTGCGCGGAGGGCCGCTAATCTTTGAGGCGATAACCAGCTTTTCGCGGCTGCCGTGTCGGGCCAGCCAGTTGCCGACGTACGTTTCCGTCAGGCCCTGCGTTTCCGGGCGCGGCGGCACCGGGTACATCTCGGCAACGTCAATCAGGTTAATGCCGTTAGCGACGGCGTAATCGAGCTGTGCGTGGGCGTCGGCTTCGCTGTTTTGTTCACCAAACGTCATAGTGCCAAGCCCAAGGGTGCTGATTTCAAGTGAGCTGTGGGGGATACGGTGATAGTGCATAGCCGGCTTCCTTTTTATCAACAACGTCAGGGAGGTCCTGACAAAGGAATATAAACATGGCAGAAGGGAAGAAAAAGCGGAAGTAAAAAATGAGAAAAGGTCAGATGGGCTGACCTCTTTTCTTTTAGCGCTTAATGATTTGGGATACGTCGTCCCGGTTGATCTGCATCTTATTGCCTTGCTGATCTTCGTAGCTGATAAGACCGGTATCATCATCCACTTTCGGTTTTCCGTCCGTCAGGATCATACGACCGTCTTTCGTCGCCATTACATAATCGCTGCTACAGCCGGAAACAGTAAATGCCAAACCGACTGCGGAAATCAGTACTGCCCATTTTGTCATCGTCATCGTCCTCATCTGACCGCAACCTCTATAAGTCTAGTAATAACCTGATGTACAGTAACTAAAAAGCAGTAAAATCTTAAAAAGTATGAATTAGCCCGCAAATACGGGCTAAAACAAGAGATTAAAGCGGGTTCTTTTTGTTTCGCAGCAGGTTAAGGCTCTCCACGGCAATCGAAAAGAACATGGCGAAGTAGATGTATCCCTTCGGAATATGGATGCCGAAGCTTTCCAGCATCAGCGTAAAGCCGACCAGAATCAGAAACGCCAGCGCCAGCATCTTCACCGACGGATGACGATCGACAAAATCGCCGATAGGGCGGGCGGCGAACATCATCACGCCCACGGCAACGACCACGGCGGCCATCATAATGAACAGATGATCGGATAACCCGACGGCGGTGATCACCGAATCCAGGCTGAAGATAATATCCAGCAGCATGATCTGGACGATAGCGCCCATAAACGAGTGAACGTGGGTTTTGAGCCCCTCTTCTTCACCTTCAATCGACTCGTGGATCTCCTTACTGGCTTTCCAGATGAGGAACAGGCCCCCTGCCAGCAGGATGAGATCCCGCGCGGAGATCGCATGATCGAAGACGGTAAACAGCGGAGTGGTCAATCTGACGACCCAGGCGATAGACGCCAGCAGCGCCAGTCGCATCAGCATCGCGGCCATCAACCCCAGACGACGCGCGTGATTGCGCTGCGCAGTGGGGAGTTTGGCGACAACCAGAGAGAGGAAAATAATATTATCGATCCCGAGAACGATTTCCAGAATCGTTAGCGTGCCAAGCGCCAACCAGGCGTTGGGATCGGTTACCCATGCAAATAACATCGTGAAGTCCTGCCAAAAAATCAAAGGCGCCATTATATGCTTGCCTGGCAGTCACGACAAAACTAATACGTTTTTAAAAAGAAATGGCGCGCCAGCAGCGCGGCGGTGAAGTTCTTTTTCAGATAAAAACCGCGCGGCAGGGTGAGAATGGGCTCGCCGTGAACGCCGACGGCTTCCGTCAGCGCTTTGCTGTTGGCGGCTTTTGGCCGCAGTTGTAGCACTTCGCCATGGCGGGCGGTAACGCGTTCAACCTGGCCGAGGACGATGAGATCCATCAACTCCTCCCAGTCCATTCTCAGCTGTCGCTCTTCGTCTTCGTTCGGGCTCCAGAGTAGTGGGGCGCCGACATGCCGCTGCGCCAGCGGAATATCCCGGCTGCCTTCCACCGGTATCCACAATACCCGCTTGAGCTTATGGCGCACATGGCTGGTTTCCCATGATACGCCGGTATTGCCGGTCAGCGGCGCGACGCAGACAAACGTGGTCTCCAGCGGACGCCCCGCGCTGTCAACCGGAATGGTCTTTAGCTCAACGCCCAGGGCGGCGAAATCCTGCTCTGGTTTACTGCCTGCGCTGGCCCCGAGCCAAACCTCCAGCAGTACGCCAATCCAGCCTTTGTCGCGCTTTAAATCACGCGGAATGGGCAGGCCCGCCATCGCGGCCAGTTCGCCCAGGGTATGGCCCGCCAGTTGCTGGGCCTGGACCAAAAGCTGCGCTTCTGAATGGGGCGGATGAGCAAGTGGCGTCATGGGCGACATAGCAAAATACCTTTGGTGAAAAAATGAGCGGGCATTTATCCCGTTGTGGACAGAGTTTACCTCTTTCTGAATAATAAGGGCAATATGATGATTTTATAGTGTTTTTTTATTTTTCCTTGCAGCTTCGCTGAGCGATGAAATGGGTTTTTCAAAACTGGTCACTGACAATGAACAGGATCTTACACCCTGTTATCCACAGAAAAATGGGATAACTGTGAAAAAGGGCCACTACTGTTTCCATTTACAGCCTTGACGTGCGACGAAAATCCAATTTTCACACAAAAAGTGCCTAAGTTAGTGGCACAATCTGTGGATAAAAACGGCGTTGTTCGATCTTTCATCAGTCAGAGGATCGCTTATGTGATGATCATCACGTTATATGACAATTTGATGAAAGCAATGGGTACAATACCATGAATAACAACGTATTATTTTAGCCGTTGAAGGCTAAGCATTTTACGTGGCCCCAGGTTTTCCCGCGTTAATTCCGTACTTCTTCACAACTCTATCCACAGAAAAAGTGAATAAAATCGGCCATGGAGCCGATTCGCTGTTTATAACTTTGATGATTACTGTGAGTTATTCAAATGTTATCCGGCGATATCGCTGTAACAGAGTGGTTTACCGTTTCCGGCGAGTGTGAAACAATCATTCACATTGAAGATTATTTTGAGGTAGTCCGGTGATAGATGACGATGGCTACCGCCCAAACGTAGGTATTGTAATCTGCAACCGTCAGGGCCAGGTCATGTGGGCCAGACGCTATGGTCAGCACTCCTGGCAGTTTCCCCAGGGCGGGATCAACCCGGGTGAATCTGCTGAACAGGCGATGTATCGGGAACTGTTTGAAGAGGTCGGGTTAAGCCGTAAAGATGTGCGGATCCTTGCCTCGACCCGTAACTGGTTGCGTTATAAATTACCGAAACGTTTGGTGCGTTGGGACACGAAGCCGGTGTGTATCGGCCAAAAACAGAAGTGGTTTCTGTTGCAGTTGATGAGCAGCGATGCCGATATCAACATGCAAACCAGCAGTACACCGGAGTTCGATGGTTGGCGCTGGGTAAGTTACTGGTACCCGGTACGTCAGGTGGTGTCGTTTAAACGCGATGTCTACCGTCGGGTGATGAAAGAATTCGCAAGTGTCGTGATGTCGCTGACGGAGGTCCCTCCCAAGCCGCAAAGCGCGCCTGCCTGGCGACGTAAAAGAGGTTAAGCCACGCACATTATGCTCACCCGGTTGCGAGAAATTGTCGAGAAGGTCGCCAGCGCCCCGCGGGTTAACGAGGCGTTGGATATTCTGGTAACAGATATCTGCCAGGCGATGGAGACCGAGGTTTGCTCGGTCTATCTTGCCGATCACGACCGGCGCTGCTACTACCTCATGGCGACTCGCGGGTTGAAAAAGCCGCGAGGCCGCACGATTACGCTTGCGTTTGATGAAGGCATCGTTGGCCTGGTAGGGCGTCTTGCCGAGCCGATTAACCTGGCGGATGCGCAAAAGCACCCCAGTTTCAAATACATCCCGTCCGTTAAAGAAGAGAAATACCGCGCGTTTCTCGGCGTACCGATTATTCAGCGCCGCCAGCTGTTAGGCGTGTTGGTTGTCCAGCAACGCGAGCTTCGCCAGTATGATGAAAGCGAAGAGTCGTTCCTGGTGACCCTGGCGACGCAAATGGCGGCGATCCTCTCTCAGTCGCAGCTCACCGCGCTCTTCGGCCAGTATCGCCAGACCCGCATTCGCGCGCTGCCCGCCTCTTCAGGGGTGGCCATCGCGACGGGTTGGATGGACGCCACGCTGCCGCTGATGGAGCAGGTTTATCAGGCCTCCACGCTGGATACGGCGCTGGAACGCGAACGGCTGACCGGCGCGCTGGAAGAGGCGGCCAATGAGTTTCGTCGCTACAGCAAACGCTATGCCGCTGGCGCCCAGAAAGAGACGGCGGCGATATTCGACCTCTACTCGCACCTGTTGTCGGACGCCCGTCTGCGCAAAGAGCTGTTCGCTGAGGTGGACAACGGCTCGGTGGCGGAATGGGCCGTCAAAACGATCGTCGAAAAATTTGCCGCCCAGTTTGCGGCGCTCAGCGACGGATATCTGAAAGAGCGCGCGGGCGATTTGCGAACGCTCGGTCAGCGTTTGTTGTTTCACCTTGATGATGCGACTCAGGGGGCAAACACCTGGCCGGAGCGCTTTGTGCTGGTGGCGGATGAGCTCTCGGCAACGACGCTCGCCGAAGTGCCGCAGGACCGCCTGGTGGGCGTGGTGGTGCGCGACGGTGCGGCAAACTCCCACGCCGCTATTATGGTGCGGGCGCTGGGTATCCCGACGGTCATGGGCGCGGATATTCAGCCCTCGGTGCTGCATAATCGCATGCTGGTGGTGGACGGTTATCGCGGCGAGCTGCTCGTCGACCCTGAACCCGTTCTGTTGCAGGAATATCAGCGTCTCATCAGCGAGGAAAACGAGCTCAGCCGCATTGCGGAAGATGATGTTGACCGGCCCGCACAGCTAAAAAGCGGCGAGCGGGTGAAGGTGATGCTCAACGCGGGCCTGAGCCCGGAGCATGAAGAGAAACTCGGCAGCCGTATCGACGGTATCGGCCTCTACCGCACCGAAATCCCGTTTATGCTGCAAAGCGGCTTCCCGTCGGAAGAGGAACAGGTCGCGCAGTACCAGGGCATGCTGCAGATGTTCAACGACAAGCCGGTCACGCTGCGCACTCTTGATGTGGGCGCTGATAAGCAGTTGCCGTACATGCCGATAAGCGAAGAGAACCCGTGTCTCGGCTGGCGCGGTATCCGTATTACCCTCGATCAGCCGGAGATCTTTCTGATCCAGGTCAGGGCGATGCTGCGCGCCAACGCGGCGACCGGCAACCTCAGCATCCTGCTGCCGATGGTGACCAGCATTGAGGAGGTCGATGAAGCGCGGCGGCTTATCGAACGCGCCGGACGCGAAGTGGAGGAGATGATAGGTTACGCCATCCCGAAACCGCGGATTGGCATTATGCTCGAAGTGCCGTCGATGGTGTTCATGATGCCGCACCTGGCAAACCGCGTCGATTTTATCTCCGTCGGGACGAACGACCTGACGCAGTACATTCTGGCGGTCGATCGCAACAACACCCGCGTCGCCAGCATCTACGACAGCCTGCACCCGGCGATACTGCGCGCGCTGTCGATGATTGCGCTCGACGCCGAGCGCTACGGCATCGACCTGCGACTGTGCGGCGAAATGGCGGGCGACCCGATGTGCGTGACGCTGCTCATCGGGCTGGGTTTCCGCCACTTATCGATGAACGGTCGCTCCGTGGCGCGCGTGAAGTATCTGCTGCGCAATATCGAGTATGACGAGGCGAAAAACCTGGCGCAGCGCAGCCTGGAGTCCCAGTTGGCGGCCGAGGTGCGCCACCAGGTCGCCGCCTTTATGGAACGGCGTGGCCTTGGCGGCCTGATCCGCGGCGGACGCTAGCACGGAGTCGCGTCTCTCTTCCTTCCGGGGGAGAGGCGGCCGTCATGCTCAAAGGTATACATATCTTTTACATCTTCGCGGCATCACCCGTAGTGACCTTATGCTATCATTCGCTCCTTTGGAGCAGCTATCGGCTGCGCGTGTCTACCGCTGTCCACTTTCGGCGGAATAACAAGTATTTGTGGTGACAGATGAATAGTGGTTATCTGCGTTTCCCGGAGTTTGATCCGGTGATTTTTTCCATTGGACCGGTTTCTCTCCACTGGTACGGATTGATGTACCTGGTGGGTTTTGTTTTTGCCATGTGGCTCGCAACCCGCCGGGCGAATCGTCCTGGCAGTGGCTGGACAAAAAACGAAGTTGAAAACCTGCTCTATGCCGGGTTCCTCGGGGTGTTCCTCGGCGGGCGTATTGGCTATGTCCTGTTCTATAACTTCCCGGTTTTCCTGCAGGACCCGCTTTATCTGTTCCGCGTCTGGGACGGCGGTATGTCGTTCCACGGCGGGCTCATCGGCGTTATTGTGGTGATGATCGTCTTCGCCAGACGTACTAAGCGTACCTTCTTCCAGGTTTCCGACTTCATTGCGCCATTGATTCCGTTTGGTCTCGGGTGCGGTCGTCTGGGTAACTTTATCAACGGCGAACTGTGGGGGCGTGTTGACCCGGGCTTCCGTTTCTCCATGCTGTTCCCGGGCTCCCGTGCGGAGGATCTGGCACTGCTGCCGTCTCACCCACAATGGCAGTCTCTGTTCGATCAATACGGCGTTCTGCCGCGTCATGCGTCGCAGCTTTATGAGCTGGCGCTGGAAGGCGTGGTGCTGTTTATCATCCTCAACCTGTTTATCCGCAAACCGCGCCCAACCGGCTCCGTTTCCGGCCTGTTCCTGATTGGCTACGGCCTGTTTAGAATCATCGTCGAGTTCTTCCGCCAGCCGGATGCGCAGTTTACCGGCGAGTGGGTGCAGTACATCAGCATGGGGCAAATTTTGTCCATCCCGATGGTGCTGGCGGGTATCATTATGATGGTTTGGGCGTACCGTTGTCGCCCGCAACAACAGGTCTCCTGAGGACGTATGAAACAGTATCTTGAACTGATGCAGAGGGTGCTTGATGAAGGCACCCAGAAAAATGACCGTACCGGTACCGGTACGCTCTCGATTTTTGGTCACCAGATGCGCTTTAACCTGCAGGAGGGCTTCCCGCTGGTCACCACCAAGCGCTGCCACCTGCGCTCCATCATTCATGAACTGCTGTGGTTCCTGAAGGGCGATACCAACGTCGCGTATCTGCATGAAAACAACGTCACTATCTGGGACGAATGGGCTGACGAGCAGGGTAATCTGGGGCCGGTGTACGGCAAACAGTGGCGTGCCTGGCCGACGCCGGACGGGCGTCATATCGACCAGATCACCACGGTCATGAACCAACTGAAAAACGACCCGGATTCCCGCCGCATCATCGTTTCGGCGTGGAACGTGGGCGAGCTGGATAAAATGGCGCTGGCGCCGTGCCATGCCTTTTTCCAGTTCTACGTGGCGGACGGTAAACTTTCCTGCCAGCTGTACCAGCGCTCCTGCGACGTCTTCCTCGGTCTGCCGTTCAACATCGCCAGCTACGCGCTGCTGGTGCATATGATGGCGCAGCAGTGCAATCTTGAGGTGGGCGATTTTGTCTGGACCGGCGGCGATACCCACCTGTACAGCAATCATATGGAGCAAACCCACCTTCAACTGAGCCGTGAACCTCGCGCGCTGCCGAAGCTGGTTATCAAACGTAAGCCAGAGTCTATTTTCGATTACCGTTTCGACGATTTCGAGATTGAAGGCTACGACCCGCACCCGGGGATTAAAGCGCCTGTGGCGATTTAATCCTGGCGATGTAAACCGGCCCACCGTGGCCGGTTTTCTTTTTCTGAAGCCCGCTTCCTGAACACCTGCAACTGCCTGCAATAACCTCTTTCTTTTCTGAACGGCGCTCGTAAGACCAAAAAGCGTCTCTCGCCCGGCGTCGCGCAGGCGCAGATACTCTCGCCATGAATAAAGAACAGGGGTACACCCTCACTGAAACGCTGCTGGCGGTAGCGTTGATGGTGATTCTCGGCGCGACGGGGAGCTACGGCTGGCAGGCGTGGCAGCAGCAACAGCGGCTGCTGCAAAGCGTCTATCAGGTGCGCGATTTTCTGCTGTGGCTGCGCGCCGATGCCAACACTTATCGGCGAAGCCGGACGCTGCGGCTACAGCAACAGGCGAATACCTGGTGCCTGGTGGCAACGTCACAAGACGTGGAGGGCTGCCCGTCAGATACCTTTGTACTGCGCCCGTGGTGGCCGGAGGTCGCCGTGGTGGAAATGACCCCGACGCTCGGGTTTTATGGTCTGCGAAATACAGCCTGGCCCGGCCATATCCTGCTGCAAAGCCCGGCCGGAAGCTGGACCGTGATTGTCTCCGGTTGGGGGCGCGTACGTGTATGTGAAATAGCAGGAGACAATACATGTCCGTAGGCGAACAGGGTTTTTCATTACTGGAGGTACTGATTGCGATGGCTATAAGCAGTGTGCTGCTGATGGGGGCGTGTCGTTTTTTGCCCGCGCTGCAGATGGCGATCGCCAGGCAGACTCAGCGGCAGGCGCTGGAGGAAGAGCTCTGGCAGCGCCTGCAGGCGGTATCAGGCCAACTGCAGCGCGCGGGCTACTGCCGGGGAACGTGTCAGGGAGAAGCGTTGCATCTGGAAACGCAGTGCGTGCTGATCCGCTGGGATGCCAATGCGAACGGCATGTGGGAGGAAACCCCGGCATCAATGGCGGAGGTGACCGGTTTTCGGCTGCAAAACGGCGTGCTGGAAACGCTGCGCGGCGCGCTAAGTTGCAGCGGCAAAGGCTGGGAAAAGATGACCGATCCGCAAACCATCACCGTCGATGCGTTTAGCGTAGAGCGGCATAATGTTTCGGGTTATCCGCCCGTGCTTTCCGTCATGCTCGCCGCCAGGCCTGCGGCGCGGGGCGATATGAGGGCAGAAGCGCGCTATCACGTGACAGGGCATAATCTGTGAATCGCCAGCGCGGCGTCTCATCATTGCTGATGGTTCTGCTGCTGCTGGCATTGGGCAGCCTGACGCTGCAGGGGCTCAGCCACCAGCATCAGGCGCAACTCTCCCTTGCCGGGCTTGAAGTAAAGGCGCTGCGCGATGGCGCAAGTGCGGACTCCCTGCTGGAATGGGGACGAATGCAGACGTGGGACGGTCTGGCGCCGGAGCAGTGTCGCCAGGCCGCCGCGTTACCCGGGCGGCTGTGCCTGCGCCTTTTTAGCGATGATGCCGCGCTGTTGATGGCCGGGAGCGGCGAGCAGTTACGCTGGTGGTCGGGAAACGTGCAAAATGGCAGGGTACATTTCGACGCTCATGGCTGGAGCGACTTTTGCCCCCGGCGCGAGGAGGCACAGTGTCAGCTTCCCTGAAGCACGAACAAGGCTTCAGCCTGCCGGAGGTGTTACTGAGCCTCATGCTGCTGGTCATGGTGGTGAGCGCGCTGGCAGGCTACCAGAAAAACCTCGCTGTCGGCGCGGCTGAATTGCAGCAGTACCGGCAACTGTGGCGCTATGCCAGCGAACAAACATTGCCGCAGGTTGACGCGTTGCCAGCAGGCTGGAGGCAAACCCGTATGCAGACAAGCCGGCAAAGTTGTGTCAGCATCACGGTGACCATCGCCACGCCCACCGGCAGGCAGGGGCAAATGTCACGGCTGCATTGCCCGAGAATTCACGAAGATTAACGCGTCGCCTCAGGAGCCACTATGTTACGGGTCTACCACTCCAACCGTCTGGATGTGCTGGAAGCATTGATGGAGTTCATTGTTGAGCAGAAGAGGCTCGACGACCCTTTTGAACCTGAGATGGTGCTGGTGCAAAGCACCGGTATGGCGCAATGGCTGCAGATGACGCTGTCAAAGCGATTCGGTATTGCCGCCAATATCGCATTCCCGCTACCGGCGAGCTTTATCTGGGACATGTTTGTCCGCGTGCTGCCGGACATCCCAAAAGAGAGTGCCTTTAACAAACAGAGCATGAGCTGGAAGCTGATGACCCTGCTGCCATTGATGCTTGAAGACGAAGCCTTTGCCCCGTTGCGCCACTATCTGCACGACGACAGCGACAAGCGCAAGCTGTTTCAGATGGCCTCTCGCGTAGCCGATCTCTACGACCAGTACCTGGTTTACCGCCCCGAGTGGCTCACCCGCTGGGAAAACGATGAGCGTATTGACGGGCTGGATGCGGCTCAGGCGTGGCAGGCGCCGTTGTGGAAGGCGCTGGTTGAACAGACCGCAGCGCTGGGGCAGCCGCTATGGCACCGCGCCAATCTCTATCAACGCTTTATCGCCGCGCTGGAAAACAGCGAACAGCCGCCAGCCGGGCTGCCGCCGCGGGTATTTATCTGCGGGATTTCCGCGCTGCCGCCGGTCTACCTTCAGGCGCTGCAGGCGCTGGGTAAACATATCGATGTCTTTGTGTTATTTACCAACCCTTGCCGTTATTACTGGGGGGATATTAAAGATCCTGCCTTCCTGGCGAAGTTGCAGGCGCGTCAGCGCCGCCATCATCGCGATGATCGCGAACTGCCGCTGTTTCGCGATAGCGCCCGCGCGCCGGGTCTTTTCAACGAGGACGGCGAGCAGGATGTCGGCAACCCGATGCTGGCCTCCTGGGGCAAGCTGGGGCGAGACTATCTCTATTTGCTGGCCGGGCTGGAACGCTATGAGGAACTGGATGCATTTGTGGATATCGAACCTGATAACCTGCTGCACAACCTCCAGTACGATATCCTGGAGCTGCAAAACAGCGCCATCGCCGGGCGCACCGCGGAAGAGTTCGCCCGTAGCGACACAAAGCGCGAGCTCGATCCGAACGATCGCAGTCTGACGGTACACCTGTGCCACAGCCCGCAGCGGGAGGTGGAGGTACTGCACGACAGGCTGCTCGCCATGCTGGATGACGACCCTACGCTGATGCCGCGCGATATCATCGTGATGGTGGCGGACATCGACAGCTACAGCCCCTTTATCCAGGCCGTTTTCGGCAGCACGTCGGGCGATCGCTACCTGCCGTGGGCCATCTCTGACCGACGGGCGCGGAAGTCTCATCCGGCGCTGCAGGCGTTCATTACGCTGCTGTCGTTACCCGATAGCCGCTTTACCAGCGAGGATGTGCTGGCGCTGCTGGATGTCCCTGTGCTGGCGGCGCGCTTTGGCATTGACGAAGACGGCCTGCGCTATCTGCGCCAGTGGGTGAATGAATCCGGCATTCGTTGGGGCATGGACGATGACAACGTCCGTGAGTGGGATCTCCCTGCGACGGGGCAGCATACCTGGCGTTTTGGCCTGACGCGCATGCTGCTGGGTTACGCGATGGAAAGCCAGCAGGGCGAGTGGCGATCGGTGCTGCCCTACGACGAATCCAGCGGCCTGATTGCCGAGCTTGTCGGGCATCTGGCGTCGCTTTTAATGCAGCTTAACCGCTGGCGCCACGCGCTGACTCAGGAGCGGACGCTGGCGCAATGGCTGCCGCTGTGCCGCGAAATGCTTAACGATTTCTTCCTGCCAGACCCGGACACCGAAGCCGCGTTGGCGCTTATCGAGCAGCAGTGGCAGGCGATTATCGAGCAGGGCGTTGAGGCGCACTACCACGATGCGGTCCCGCTCTCCTTACTGCGCGACGAGCTGGGGCAGCGCCTTGACCAGGAGCGGATCAGCCAGCGCTTTCTCGCCGGGCCGGTCAATATTTGTACCCTGATGCCGATGCGTTCAATCCCGTTTAAGGTGGTCTGCCTGCTCGGCATGAATGACGGCGTTTATCCGCGGGCTCTGTCGCCGTTGGGCTTTGATCTTATGAGTCAGAAGCCTGTGCGCGGCGATCGCAGCCGCCGGGATGACGACCGCTACCTGTTCCTTGAAGCGCTGATGTCCGCAGAGCAGAAGCTCTATATCAGCTATATTGGGCGCTCGATTCAGGACAACAGCGAACGCTACCCGTCGGTACTGGTGCAGGAACTGGTGGATTATATCGGCCAGAGCCACCGCCTGCGCGGCGATGAGTCACTGAACTGTGATGACAGCGAACGGCGAGTGAAAGCGCATATCACGCACCAGCACACTCGCATGCCGTTCGATGCCGCTAACTTCCGTCGCGGGGAGGTGCAAAGCTTTGCCCACGAGTGGCTGGCTGCGGCAAGTCAGCAAGGGGAAGCTCACGCCGCATTCATTCAGCCTCTGGCGGAGCAGCCGCTGGAAGCGCTGCCGTTGGAGCAGTTGCAGCGGTTCTGGCAGCATCCGGTACGCGCCTTCTTCCAGATGCGCCTGCGGGTGAACTTCCGTCTCGAAGAGAGCGAAATTCCCGATATGGAGCCGTTCGTGCTGGAAGGGCTAACTCGCTACCAGCTCAACCAGCAATTGGTGAATACCCTGGTGGAGCAGCGCGATGCCGACGTGATGCATCGCCGCTTCCGGGCGGCGGGCGAGCTGCCCTACGGCGCCTTTGGCGATATCTCCTGGGATGAACAGTGCCAGGAGATGCAGGCGCTGGCGGACCGTGTTGTCTCGCTACGCCAGCCTGCCCAGAGTATGGAAATTGATTTGCA
This sequence comes from Pluralibacter sp., assembly GCF_019237635.1. Taxonomy (GTDB): domain Bacteria; phylum Pseudomonadota; class Gammaproteobacteria; order Enterobacterales; family Enterobacteriaceae; genus Enterobacter_B. The sequence continues at coordinate 60,104 of NZ_JAFAGS010000007.1, read as the reverse complement.
ATGTGACGGCGTCAACATTACCGGCTGGTTGTCACAGGTACAGTCGGATGGTTTGCTGCGCTGGCGGCCGTCGCTCATCAGCATGTCGCAGGGCATGCAGCTGTGGCTTGAGCATCTGGTCTATTGCGCCAGCGGCGGGGACGGCGAAAGCCGGCTGCTGCTGCGCAAAGATGAAGCATGGCGGTTTCCGCCGCTGTCTGCCGACGAGGCGATGCAGTCTCTGTCGCAGCTGGTCGCAGGTTATCGACAGGGAATGACGCAGCCGCTGTTATTCATGCCTGAAAGCGGCGGCGCATGGCTAAAAGCCTGTTACGATGCCGAAAATGATGTCGTGCTAAAGGATGACGCGACATTGCAAAAGGCGCGCAGTAAATTCATGCAGGCCTATGAGGGCAACATGATGAAACGCGGCGAAGGGGCCGATATCTGGTATCAGCGCCTGTGGCGCACCCTGGAACCCGCGACGTATGAAGCGATTACCGAGCAGACGGAAAAGTACCTGCTGCCGGTGTTTCGTTTCCATCAGCCATAATGGTTGTATAAAAATTGCGCAAATGAAGGGATTCCATTATGATGCGCAACTTGTCACGGACTGATGTGTCAAAAGCGGTACTGCCTGGCGCAGAACGCAGAGAAGTTTGTTAATGATGAGGTCCGTGAATGCCCCGCAGCACCTGGTTAAATCTTGTTTTCGTAGCGATCTTTGCCCTTTGGGCACCTTTAAGTCAGGCAGAGGATGGATGGAAACCGGTTCAGGAAACCATCCGTAAAAGCGAGAAAGATCCGCGTCAGTATCAGGCTATTACGCTTGATAACGGCATGGTGGTATTGCTTGTGTCCGATGCTCAGGCCGTAAAATCCCTGTCGGCGCTGGTCGTACCGGTGGGGTCGCTGGAGGATCCTGACGTCCACCCTGGCCTTGCGCACTATCTTGAGCATATGACCCTGATGGGCTCAAAGAAGTACCCGCAGCCTGACAGCCTGGCCGAATACCTGAAGATGCACGGCGGCAGCCATAATGCCAGCACGGCGCCTTACCGTACGGCGTTTTATCTGGAAGTGGAAAATGATGCGCTGGAAGGGGCGGTAGACCGTCTTGCCGATGCGATAGCCGAGCCGCTGCTGGATAAAAAATATGCCGATCGCGAACGCAACGCCGTAAATGCCGAGCTGACGATGGCCCGCAGCCGTGACGGTATGCGTATGGCGCAGGTGAGCGCGGAAACCATTAACCCTGCGCACCCGGCGTCCCGCTTCTCCGGGGGCAACCTGGACACGCTGAGCGACAAACCCGGCAGCCCGGTGTTGGATTCCCTGCTCGCCTTCCGCGATAAGTACTATTCCGCCAACCTGATGAAAGCGGTTATCTACAGCAATAAACCGCTGCCTGAGTTGGCGCAAATTGCGGTACGCACCTGGGGGCGGGTACCGGACAAGAATATCGCCCGTCCGCAGATAGACGTACCGGTCGTGACCGATGCACAGAAAGGCATCCTCATCCACTATGTGCCCGCTTTGCCGCGCAAGGTGGTACGCGTCGAGTTTCGCATTGATAACAACACCGCGCAGTTTCGCAGCAAAACCGATGAGCTGGTGACCTATATGATTGGCAACCGCAGCCCGGGTACGCTCTCTGACTGGCTGCAAAAGCAGGGGCTGGCGGAAGGTATTCGCGCCGACTCCGATCCGGTGGTCAACGGCAACAGCGGTGTGCTGGCCATCTCAGCAACCCTGACCGATAAAGGTCTGGCGAACCGTGACCAGGTGGTTGCGGCGATTTTCAGCTACCTTAACCTGCTGCGCGAAAAGGGTATCGATAAGCGTTATTTCGATGAGTTGGCGCACGTGCTGGATCTTGATTTCCGCTATCCGTCCATTAATCGCGATATGGACTATGTCGAATGGCTGGCGGATACCATGATTCGCGTGCCGGTGGAGCACACCCTTGATGCGGTGAATATTGCCGACCAGTATGACGCGCAGGCGGTGAAAGCACGTCTGGCGATGATGACGCCGCAAAACGCCCGTATCTGGTACATCAGCCCGAAAGAGCCGCATAACAAGACGGCTTATTTTGTCGAGGCGCCGTATCAGGTCGATAAAATAAGCGAGCAGACCTTTGCCGACTGGCAGCAGAAGGCCAGTGCGATTGCGCTGCAACTGCCGACGCTGAACCCCTATATCCCGGATGATTTCACGCTGATTAAAGCGGATAAGGTGCCTGACCGTCCTGAGCTTATTGTCGATGAGCCACAACTGCGCGTGGTGTATACCCCCAGCCGCTATTTCGCCAGCGAGCCGAAAGCCGACGTCACGATGGTGCTGCGCAATCCTCATGCCATGGACAGCGCGCGCAATCAGGTGCTGTTTGCGCTTAATGATTACCTGGCCGGGATTGCGCTCGACCAGCTCAGCAATCAGGCGGCAGTGGGCGGCATCAGCTTCTCCACCGGGGCGAATAACGGCCTGATGGTGAACGCCAGCGGTTATACCCAGCGTCTGCCGCAGCTGTTCGACGCGCTGTTGCAAGGGTACTTCAGCTATCAGCCGACGGACGAGCAACTGGCGCAGGCGAAGTCCTGGTATACCCAGATGCTGGACTCCGCCGATAAAGGCAAAGCGTTCGATCAGGCGATCATGCCGGTACAGATGTTGTCGCAGGTGCCCTATTTTCAACGCGAGGAGCGCCGGGCGATTCTGCCGTCCATTACCCTCAATGATGTGCTTGCGTGGCGGGATACGCTGAAAGCGGGGGCGCGGCCGGAGTTTCTGGTGGTGGGGAATATGACCGCCGAACAGTCGACCTCGCTGGCGCGACAGGTGCAAAAACAGCTCGGCGCCAATGGTACGCAGTGGTGTCGCAATCAGAGCGTGGTGGTGGATAAAAAGCAGTCCGTCATCTTTGAGAAGGCAGGTAACACCAGCGATTCCGCGCTGGCCGCCGTATTCGCGCCGCCGAACGTGGACGAATACAGCAGTCTGGCCGCCAGCAGCCTGCTGGGGCAGATTGTTCAGCCGTGGTTCTATACTCAGTTACGTACGGAGGAGCAGCTTGGCTACGCGGTATTTGCCTTCCCGATGAGCGTGGGACGCCAGTGGGGAATGGGTTTCTTGCTGCAAAGCAGCAATAAGCAGCCGGGTTACCTTTGGGAGCGCTTTAAAGCCTTCTTCCCGACGGCCGAAGCAAAGCTGCGGGCGATGAAGCCGGAGGAGTTCGCGCAGATCCAGCAGGCGGTCATTACGCAAATGTTGCAGCCGCCGCAAACGCTCAGTGAAGAGGCCTCGCAGTTAAGCAAAGATTTCGATCGCGGTAATATGCGCTTTGATTCACGTGATAAAGTAGTGGCTCAGATTAAACTGCTGACGCCGCAAAAGCTTGCCGATTTCTTCCATCAGACGGTGGTGGAGCCGCAGGGCATGGCGATCCTCTCTCAGGTCTCCGGTAGCCAGAACGGGAAAACAGAGTATGTTCACCCGCAGGGCTGGAAGGTCTGGGAAAGCGTCAGCGCGTTGCAGCAATCCATGCCGCTGATGAGAGAGAACGAATGACCGAAACCGCCGAGACCTTAAATCCCCTGCGCTTGCCGCTAACCGGCGAGCGCCTGATTGAAGCCTCTGCGGGCACCGGAAAAACCTATACCATCGCCGCACTCTACCTGCGGCTGTTGCTGGGCCTGGGCGGCGATGCCGCCTTTCCCCGCCAGGTCAATGTCGAAGAGCTGCTGGTGGTGACCTTTACCGAAGCGGCGACCGAAGAGCTGCGCGGGCGTATTCGCAGCAATATTCATGAACTGCGGATAGCCTGCCTTCGCGACAGCACCGACAACCCGCTTTACGCCAGCCTGCTGGCGGAAATCCCCGATAAACAGCAGGCGGCGCAAACGTTGCTGCTGGCCGAACGGCTGATGGATGAAGCCGCCGTTTTTACCATCCATGGTTTTTGTCAGCGCATGCTGAGCCTTAACGCCTTTGAATCCGGTATGCTTTTTGAACAGCAACTGATTGAGGATGAATCCCGACTGCGCTTTCAGGCCTGCGCCGATTTCTGGCGTCGGCATTGCTATCCGCTGCCGCGCGATATTGCGCAGATTATTCACGCTAACTGGAAGGGACCGCAGGCGCTGCTCAGCGCTATCGATCGCTATTTGCAGGGCGAGGCTCCACAGCTTAAAACCCCTATGGCGCAGGAGACGCTGGCGTCTCGACATCAGCAGAATATGGCGCAGATTGCGGCGTTCAAACAGCAGTGGCAGGCGAGCGTCGATGACATTGTCGCCATCCTTGAAAATTCGGACATCGACCGGCGTAAGTTCAATCGCGGCAACCAGGGTAAATGGGTTGAAAAAATCAGCGAGTGGGCCGGTGATGAAAATACCGGTTATCAGTTGCCGGAGGCGCTGGAGAAGTTTTCGCAGTCGTTTTTGTATGAGCGAACCAAAGCGGGCGGCATAGCGCCCGTCCATCCACTGTTTGACGCCGTTGAGGCGCTGCTGGCGGCGCCGCCGTCGCTTAACGACCTGGTCATTTCTCAGGCGATGGTCGAAATTCGCGATGCGGTGGCGCGCGAGAAACAGCGTCGCGGCGAGCTTGGCTTTGACGATATGCTCAGCCGTCTGGATAAGGCGTTGCAGGGCGAAAATGGCGACGCGCTAGCCAGCGCCATCCGCAGCCGTTTTCCTGTGGCGATGATCGACGAATTCCAGGACACCGATCCGCAGCAGTATCGTATTTTCCACCGCATCTGGCGCCAGCAGTCGGAGACGGCGCTGCTGTTGATTGGCGATCCGAAGCAGGCCATTTACGCCTTTCGCGGCGCCGATATTTTCACCTACATGCGCGCCAGGGGCGACGTTGCCGCTCACTACACGCTGGACACCAACTGGCGTTCGGCGCCGGGCGTGGTACAGAGCGTCAATACGTTGTTCGGTCTGTCCGAAAACCCGTTTATGTTCCGTGAAATTCCGTTTTTGCCGGTCAACGCGGCCGCCAAAAACCATGATTTACGCTTTGAGTTACAGGGTGAAACCCAGCCCGCGATGAGCCTGTGGTTGATGCCGGGCAACAGCGTCGGCGTGGGCGATTATCAGCACTTTATGGCGCAGTTGTGCGCCGGGCAGATTCGCGACTGGCTCAGCGCCGGGCAGCGCAACGAGGCGCTGCTGTGGCGGGGGAACACCTCGCGGCCGGTGCAGGCGTCGGATATTACCGTGCTGGTACGAAACCGTCTTGAGGCTTCGCTGGTGCGCGATGCGCTCAACGCGCTGGCGATCCCGTCGGTCTACCTGTCTAACCGCGACAGCGTGTTTGAAACGCCGGAAGCGCAGGAGTTGCTGTGGGTGCTGCAGGCGGTGCTGGCGCCGGAGCGGGAGAGCCTGCTTCGCAGTGCGCTGGCGACCGCCATGTTCGGTCTCACCGCCCGGGATCTCGACGCGCTCAACAGTGACGAACCGGCCTGGGATGCCGTTGTTGAGGAGTTTGCCGGTTATCGCCAGCTTTGGCAGCAGCGAGGCGTAATGGCAATGCTACGCGCGCTGATGAGCGCCAGCCACATTGCTGAAAATCTGCTGGCGACCCAGGGCGGCGAGCGCCGCCTGACCGATATTCTGCACTTAAGCGAACTGCTACAGGAGGCGGCGGGGCAGCTTGAAAGTGAACATGCCCTCGTGCGCTGGCTGGTACAGCAAATCGCCGGACCGGATGATGGCGCTTCCAGCCAGCAGATGCGTCTGGAAAGCGATAAGCACCTGGTGCAAATTGTCACTATCCACAAATCCAAAGGCCTTGAGTATTCGCTGGTCTGGCTACCGTTTATTGCCCATTACCGCAAACAGGAACAGGCGTTCTACCACGACAGGGACTCTTTTGCCGCCGTGCTCGATCTGCACAACGGTAAGGAGAGCCTTGAACTCGCGGAAGCTGAGCGTCTGGCGGAGGATCTTCGCCTGCTCTATGTGGCGCTGACCCGCGCAATCTGGCACTGCAGCTTAGGGGTAGCGCCGCTCAGTTCCCGACGCAGCGATAAAGCCGCAGAGACCGATCTGCACCAGAGCGCGTTGGGCAGGCTGGTACAAAACGGCGAACCGAAAGACGCGGCCGGGCTGGAGCAGTGTCTGCGCGCGCTGTGCAACGAGCATATCGCCCTGCATATCCCGGAATTGCCGGAAGGTGAGCGCTGGCAGGCGCTGGCGGACGCGCTGCCGGAACTGCAGGCGCGCGATATGCAACGACGCATCGTCGACGATTGGCGGGTGACCAGCTATTCCGGCCTGCAGCAGCGAGGCCATAGCGTGGCGCAGGATCTGCTGCCGCGGCTGGATGTTGACGCCGCAGGCGTAGGGGAAGTCGCAGAGGAACCCGTGCTGACGCCGCATCAGTTCCCGCGCGGCGCTTCTCCGGGCACCTTTCTGCACAGCCTGTTTGAAACGCTGGACTTTACTCTGCCGATTGCCGCTGACAAGGTGCAGGAAGCGCTTGTGGGTAACGGCTTCGACGGACAGTGGACGCCGGTGCTGACGCAGTGGTTAAACGGTATCCTGCGCACGCCGCTTACTGACGCAGGCGTCTCGCTGAGCCAACTGACGAACAAAGACAAGCAGGTGGAGATGGAATTTTATCTGCCCATTGAATCGCGGCTGGAGCCGCAGCAGTTGGATGCGCTGATCCGCCGCCATGATTCGCTGTCCGCAGGCTGCCCACCGCTGGATTTCCGCCGGGTCAGCGGCATGCTGAAGGGCTTTATCGACCTGGTATTCCGCCATGACGGACGTTACTACCTGCTGGATTACAAATCCAACTGGCTGGGTGAGAGCCATGAGGCCTACACTCGCCAGGCGATGGAGCAGGCGATGCAGTCGCACCGCTACGATTTACAGTATCAGCTCTATAGCCTTGCGCTTCACCGCTATCTGCGACACCGCCTGGCGGACTATGACTATGAACGTCATTTCGGTGGCGTCATCTACCTGTTCCTGCGGGGGATGGACGGCAGTGATAGCGGGCAGGGCATTTTTACCACCCGTCCTTCGCAGGCGCTGGTCGACGGTCTCGACGCGCTGTTTGCCGGACAGACACAGGAGGAGGTGGCGTGATGGCGCTGGAAACTCTGCTGATGGAGGCGCAACAGCTTAAGCTACTGCGCCCGCTCGACGTCCAGTTTGCGTTGACAATCGCGCAAAACGACAGCCCGGCGGTGATGCTGGCCGCCGCGCTGCTCAGCCATGACGCCGGGGAAGGGCACGTGTGCCTGCCGTTGTCGCGCCTGCACCCCGAGGCCTGGGGTAACGCGAAATCGCAGGCGTTCTGGCCACAACTGTTTGCGCTGGCTGGAAATGAAGACGAGCGGCGACGCCAGCTACAGGCGTCGCCTGCGATAAGCAATGGCGACACGCCAGCCCCGATGGTGCTCAACGATGATCGCCTGTATCTCAACCGTATGTGGCATAACGAACAGGCGATCGCCCGCTTTTTCAATCAGTCCCAGCCGCTGCCGCTGGCGGATGAGGCGACAATTGCACAGGTGCTGGCGGAACTGTTTCCGGCAAGCCAGGACGTGGACTGGCAAAAAGTGGCGGCGGCGGTGGCGCTGACCCGGCGCATTTCGGTGATTTCCGGCGGCCCGGGAACGGGCAAGACCACCACCGTCGCCAGGCTGCTGGCGGCGCTGATTCGTCTTTCCGGCGATCGTCGATGCCGTATCCGCCTTGCCGCGCCAACCGGAAAAGCGGCGGCGCGTCTGACCGAGTCGCTCGGCGCGGCGCTACGCAAACTGCCGCTCAACGAACAGCAAAAAGCGCTGTTGCCGACGGAGGCAGGCACGCTGCACCGTCTGCTTGGTGCCCAGCCCGGCAGCCAGCGTATGCGCTATCACGCCGGTAACCCGCTGCACCTCGATGTGCTGGTGGTCGATGAAGCCTCGATGATTGACCTGCCGATGATGGCGCGGCTGATTGACGCGCTGCCGTCTCATGCTCGGGTTATTTTTCTCGGCGATCGCGATCAACTGGCCTCCGTCGAAGCCGGCGCGGTGCTGGGCGACGTCTGCGCCTGGGTGAGCGACGGCTATACCCGGGAACGCGCTCTGGAGCTCAGCCGTCTGACCGGAACGCCCGTGCCCGTCGGGGACGGCGAGCAGGCTGGCCTGCTTCGCGACAGCCTGTGCCTGTTGCAAAAAAGCTACCGCTTTGACGAAAGCTCCGGTATTGGCCAACTGGCGAAAGCGGTGAATAGCGGCAAGGTCGCGGCGATGCGCGCCGCGTTTCGTCACGGGTTTGCCGATATCTCCCTTAACGACCTGCACACAGCGCAGGCGTATGAGGCGATGCTTGAAGACGCGCTGGCAGGTTATGACGACTACCTGCAGCTGCTGAAAGCGAAGGCGGAGCCGGAGGCGATTCTGGCGGCGTTTGGTCGCTACCAGTTGCTGTGCGCCCTGCGTGAAGGGCCTTATGGCGTGAGCGGCCTCAATACCCAGTTTGAGCAACTGCTGGCGCGAAAACGGCATATCACCATGCTTCGGTACTCGCCGTGGTATGAGGGGCGGCCGGTGATGATCGCCCGCAACGACAGCGCGCTGGGATTATTCAATGGCGATATTGGCGTGGCGCTCGAGCGCGGTAACGGGCTGCGGGTATGGTTCCCGATGCCGGACGGCAGCATCAAGTCCGTTCAGCCGAGCCGCCTGCCGGAACATGACACCGCGTGGTCGATGACGGTGCATAAGTCCCAGGGCTCTGAATTTGAACATGCGGCGCTGATACTGCCTGCGCAGCCAACGCCGTTGGTGACGCGCGAGCTGGTATACACCGCCATCACCCGTGCAAAAGCGCGGTTGTCGATGTACGCCGATGAACAACTGCTGGCGCAGGCTATCACCGTACGTACCGAGCGCCGCAGCGGGCTGGCGGCGCTGTTTGGCCGCATGGGATGAGGATTCCCCTCGCAGCAGCCGAGGGGAACGGCGGGATATCAGGTTAAATCGGCCATCAGCACTTTGGACTTACGCTGATAGTTGTACATCTCTTTTTTACTTTCCGGCAGCAGGTCGACTTCAACTGGCGTAAAGCCCCGCTCCTGGAACCAGTGGATGCTGCGGGTGGTCAGGACAAACAGCTTGCTGAGTCCCATCTGTTTCGCCTGAACGGCGATGCGCTGTAACAGCACCTCACCGCGTGACGAACTGCGGTAGTCAGGATGTACCGCCACGCAGGCCATTTCACCGATGCTCTCTTCCGGGAAGGGATAGAGGGCGGCGCAGGCAATGGTCAGGTTATCGCGCTGGATAATGGTGAATTTGTCGATTTCCATTTCCAACTGCTCGCGGGAGCGGCGCACCAGAATGCCTTGTTGCTCCAGCGGGCGGATCAGCTCAAGAATGCCGCCGATATCGTTAATGTTGGCGCGGCGGATCTGCTCGGCGCTCTCCATGACGATTTGCGTACCGATGCCGTCACGTGAGAACAGTTCCTGCAGCAGCGCGCCGTTTTCCTGGTAGCTTATCAGGTGGCTACGGCGCACGCCGCTGCGACAGGCTTTTACCGCGCCGCGCAGGAAACGAACGGTGCCGGAATGGTAGTCGCCGCCAGCTTCAAGCGCATCCACCCGGGCCTGCGCCTCGTTGGGAAACAGTTCTGAAACGATGTCACCCTCCTCGTTGTACACCCCTTGCGACGAGCAAAAACCGATCATTTTTTCCGCTTTCAGCTTGATGGCAAGCTGCGTGGCAATTTCTTCGGAGGTCAGGTTAAAGCTCTCGCCAGTCACTGACACGGCGACGGGCCCCATCAGTACGATAGCGCCGCTGTCGAGTTGGCGGTGGATAGCCTCTTCATCGATACGGCGAATACGCCCGCTGTGGCAGTAGTCAATGCCGTCGTCAACGCCGAGCGGTTGGGCGATGATAAAGTTGCCGCTGACGACGTTAATATGCGCACCCTGCAGCGGCGTATTGTTCAGGCTCATCGACAGGCGAGCGGTGATATCGAGCTGCAGCATTCCGGCGGCCTGCTTGACCAGATCCAGCGTTTTCGCGTCGGTCACCCGGGTGTGCTTGTGGTAGACCGGTTCGTGGTGATGTTCCGCCAGATTGGCGTCAATCTGCGGACGCGCGCCGTACACCAGCACCAGACGTATGCCAAGGCTGTGCAGTAATCCGATGTCATGAACAATGCTGGAAAAGTTCTCATGCTCAATGGCCTCACCGCCCAGCATGATGACAAACGTTTTCCCGCGGTGGGCGTTGATGTAGGGAACTGAGTGACGAAATCCTTCAACCAGCTCTGTTTTACGTTCCTTCACCACGGTACGACCTCTCAGTGAATGGTTATTCGAAATTAGTGTATTTTTATTCTGTTTTTGCGGTGAGTGCAAGTCACAATTTTGCAAAGGAGGCTGCAGTTGGTTTTGCAAAAATCGTAGATCTAAGGAATGTTTACCCTTTTATAGATGACAGGTTATACGGCTTTGGTTAAAGTTTTCGGTCAAACAAGCCGTTTAAATAATCGATTAAAAATTTTTGCTCGGGAGAAGCATGTCCGGAAGTCAGTCAGGAATGAGCCGTCGGCGTTTTTTGCAGGGGGCGGGCGCAATGTGGTTATTGAGCGTCAGTCAGGTGGGGATTGCTGCCGTCAGCCAGGTAGTGGCCGTGCGCGTCTGGCCATCATCGACCTATACCCGCGTGACGGTGGAGTCCAATCAACTGCTGAAGTACCGACAGTTTGCGCTGAGCAACCCTGAACGGCTGGTGGTGGATCTCGAAGGGGTAAACCTTAACTCCGTGCTAAAAGGCATGGGGGCGCAGATCCGCAGCGACGATCCGTACATTAAATCCGCCCGCGTCGGGCAATTCGATCCGCAAACCGTGCGTATGGTGTTCGAGCTTAAACAAAATGTTAAGCCGCAGCTGTTCGCGCTGGCGCCGGTGGCCGGGTTTAAGGAACGCCTGGTGATGGATCTCTATCCATCCACTGCGACCGAGATGCAGGACCCGCTGTTGGCGCTGCTGGAAGATTACAACAAGGGCGATCTTGAGAAGCAGGTGCCGCCTGCGCAGAGCGGGCCGCAGCCGGGGAAAGCCGGGCGAGATCGTCCGATCGTCATCATGCTTGACCCAGGACACGGCGGCGAAGACCCGGGCGCTATCGGCAAATATAAGACCCGCGAGAAAGACGTGGTATTGCAGATAGCGCGCCGCCTGCGGACGTTAATCGAGAAAGAAGGCAACATGAAGGCCTATATGACGCGTAATGAAGATATTTTTATTCCGCTCAAGGTCCGGGTGGCGAAAGCGCAGAAGCAGCGCGCAGACCTGTTTGTCTCTATTCACGCCGATGCTTTTACCAGCCGCCAGCCGAGTGGTTCATCGGTATTCGCCTTATCGACCAAAGGCGCAACCAGTACGGCGGCAAAATATCTGGCGGAAACGCAGAACGCCTCCGACCTTATCGGCGGGGTCAGCAAGAGCGGAGATCGCTACGTCGACCACACGATGTTCGATATGGTGCAGTCGCTCACCATCAATGACAGCCTGAAGTTCGGCAAAGCGGTGCTGAATAAGTTGGGCCGGGTGAACAATCTGCATAAGAATAAAGTGGAGCAGGCGGGCTTTGCGGTGCTGAAAGCGCCGGATATTCCGTCTATCCTGGTTGAAACCGCGTTTATCAGTAACGTGGAAGAGGAGCGTAAGCTTAAGACCGCAACATTCCAGCAGGAGGTGGCGGAGTCGATTCTGGCGGGGATTAAAGCCTACTTCGCCGATGGGGCGACGCTGGCCCGGCGGGGATAACCCTTTATTTCCGCAAGTCAGTCAAGCTGCACCGCGGCGGCGGCTGAGTGAATCCCCGGGAGCGTACATCAGTACGTGACTGGGGTGAATGAAGGAAGCCAACAAAGGTACGGCGCAGAATGACGACGCGGAAAACAAAAAAACACCCGTAAGGGTGTCTATTGTTTTACTGAAGATTGGTTGCGGGGGCCGGATTTGAACCGACGACCTTCGGGTTATGAGCCCGACGAGCTACCAGGCTGCTCCACCCCGCGTCCGTCATTTACTCTTCCATCGAGTAATTCTTTCTTCATATTTTAATTGGTTGCGGGGGCCGGATTTGAACCGACGACCTTCGGGTTATGAGCCCGACGAGCTACCAGGCTGCTCCACCCCGCGTCCGTGGATGCGCACTATACTCTGCTAACTTTTTGATGCAACCTTTTTTTACCCCTAATCGTGAATTTTGCAAACGAGTGGATAAAAATCTACCATTCCGTCGTTTTTTTACGCAAAACTTGCTGCCTGTTGCGTTATCACATTTCAATAGCCCTGGGGGTTTGTTATCTTCATCACGCACTAATGGTCAGTAATAAGATGAGACACCATGAAAGGACGTTGGACAAAATATCTGGTAACAGGCGCTATGCTGACGATGTTGGCCGCCTGTTCCTCTAAACCGACCGATCGCGGTCAGCAGTATAAAGACGGAACGTTCAATTCGCCTTTTTCCCTTGTTAACAAGCCTGATGCCGTCGGCGCGCCGATCAACGCGGGCGATTTCGCACAGCAGGTGAGTGAGATTCGTAACGCGTCGCCGCGCCTTTATGGCAGCCAGAGCGATGTCTATAGCGCTATCCAACAATGGCTGAGCGCTGGCGGCGATACCAGCACGCTGAAACAGTACGGTCTGGATGCCTGGCAGATGCAGGGCGCGGATAACTACGGCAACGTCCAGTTTACCGGCTACTACACGCCGGTGATTGAAGCGCGCCATACACGTCAGGGCGAATTCCAGTACCCGATTTACCGCATGCCGCCAAAACGCGGCAAGCTGCCATCTCGCGCCGGTATCTATGGCGGCGCTCTGAGCGACAGCTACGTCCTGGCCTACAGCAACTCCCTGATGGATAATTTCATCATGGACGTACAGGGAAGCGGCTATATCGATTTCGGTGACGGTTCGCCGCTGAACTTCTTTAGCTATGCCGGGAAAAACGGCTGGCCTTACCGCAGTATCGGCAAAGTGCTCATCGATCGCGGCGAAGTGAAGAAAGAAGATATGTCGATGCAGGCGATTCGTCACTGGGGCGAAACCCACAGTGAATCCGAGGTGCGCGAGCTGCTGGAAGAGAATCCGTCCTTTGTCTTCTTCAAACCGCAGTCCTTTGCGCCAGTGAAAGGCGCGAGCGCGGTGCCGCTGATCGGCCGGGCCTCGGTGGCCTCCGATCGCAGCGTTATTCCGCCGGGCACCACGCTGCTTGCCGAAGTGCCGCTGCTGGATAACGACGGTAAATTCAACGGCCACTACGAGCTGCGCCTGATGGTGGCGCTGGATGTCGGCGGCGCGATTAAAGGACAGCACTTCGATATCTATCAGGGCATCGGCCCGGATGCCGGACACCGCGCGGGATGGTACAACCATTATGGTCGCGTATGGGTGTTACGCAGTGCTGCGGGCAACGGTAACGTATTTAGCGGTTAATCCAGTCGTTTGAGGTTTTATGTCAGTGGTTCTTAGCGATGCCTGGCGCCAGCGTTTTGGCGGTACGGCGCGTTTGTACGGTGAAAAAGCGCTACAGCTGTTTGCGCAGTCGCATGTGTGCGTCGTCGGTATCGGCGGCGTCGGTTCCTGGGCGGCGGAGGCGCTGGCGCGCACCGGTATCGGCGCCATTACGTTGATCGATATGGATGACGTCTGCGTGACCAACACCAACCGGCAGATCCATGCCCTGGGCGGCAACGTCGGGCTGGCGAAGGCGGAAGTGATGGCCGAACGTATCCGCCAGATTAATCCGGAGTGCCGGGTGACGGTGGTGGATGACTTCGTGACGCCAGACAACGTCGCGCAGCATCTAAACGCGGGGTTCAGCTACGTGATTGACGCTATCGACAGCGTGCGCCCGAAGGCGGCGTTGATCTCGTACTGCCGCCGCTACAAAATTCCGCTGGTTACCACTGGCGGCGCGGGCGGGCAAACCGATCCGACGCAGATCCAGGTCGCCGACCTGGCGAAAACCATTCAGGATCCGCTGGCGGCGAAGCTGCGCGAGCGGCTGAAAAGCGATTTTGGCGTCGTGAAAAACGGAAAAGGTAAGCTGGGCGTGGACTGCGTGTTCTCAACGGAAGCGCTGGTGTACCCACAGGCGGACGGCTCCGTGTGCGCGATGAAAAGCACCGCGGAAGGTCCGAAGCGGATGGACTGCGCCTCCGGTTTCGGCGCGGCAACGATGGTGACCGCCACCTTTGGGTTTGTGGCGGTGTCCCACGCGCTGAAGAAGATGATGGCAAAAGCCGGGCGTCAGCTCTCCGCCTGACGCGCTGCCTGAATGACGGCGTCGCGTAACGCCGTCAGCCCCTGGTTGCGTGAGGCGCTGAGTTGCGCGCGCAGACCCAGTTCATCAAAGAGCGCCAGCGGGTCTGCCGCCAGCAGTTCCTGAGGGCGCTTCCCTTCAACGGCGGTCAGCAGTACCGCCAGCAAACCTCGCACGATGCGTCCTTCGCTCTCGCCATAGAAATGCAGCCTGCCGTCCGGCATCAGCGTATGACCCAGCCAGACGCGGTTTTCACAGCCCGCGATTTCCTGCGCCTGCGCTTTCAGCGTGTCCTCAAGAGCGGGCAACTGCTTGCCCAGCAGAATGAGCTGGCGATACTTATCTTCCCACATACTCAGTGGACCAAAGCGCTCACGCAGCATCTCCTGCGTGACGGTTGCGCCGAACGGGTGTCCGGCAAAAGCAGGGCTTGTCATTTAATCCACCAAAAGTTCGAGCGCGCGATCGACGGCAGCGAGCAGCGCATGGACGTCGTCCTGAGTATTATAAGGCGCGAATGAGGCGCGCAGCGTTCCGCTGACGCCAAGCGCTGACAGCAGCGGCTGGGCGCAATGCTGACCTGCCCGTAACGCGATGCCGTATTCGGCCAACAGCGTGACCATATCGCTGTGGTGGACGCCAGCAAAATCAAACGCCAGCAGACTGGAGTCCTGACAGCGGAATGAGCGAAAGCCCGGACGCTTTGCCAGCGCCTCTTCGGCCAGGGTTGCCAGCCCCCGGCTCCAGGTCTCTGCCTGTACGATATCCGTTTCGGATAACCATTCCAGCGCGGCGCACAGGCCGATCACCCCCGCCACGTTTGGCGTACCTGCTTCAAGGCGATACGGCACCGGCTGCGTTTTAAAACCGTCAAACGTCACCTCGGTGATCATTTTGCCGCCGCCGAGCCATGGCAACATGGCATCCAGCAGTTCGGCTTTACCGTACAGCGCGCCGATTCCGGTCGGGCCATACAGTTTGTGGCCGGAAAACGCATAAAAGTCGATATCCAGCGCCTGCACATCGGCAGGGAAATGGACGACGCCCTGCGCGCCGTCGACCATCACGACCATCCCGGCCGCATGGGCGAGGGTGATAGCGCGCGCGAGATCCGGGCAGCCGCCGGTGACGTTCGACATCTGGCCGAGGGCGAGAATACGACTGCGGGAGGTAATTAACCCGGAAAGCAGCTCAACGTCCGGCAGACGGTCGGCGCCCAGTGGAAGCGGAACGACACGGGCGCCGGTTTGCTCGGCGACCATCAGCCAGGGCACCAGATTGGCGTGGTGCTCGGCCTGGCTTACGATGATTTCATCGCCAGGCTGCAGGCGAGGGCGGGCGTAGCACTGGGCGACCATGTTGATGGCCTCCGTTGTGCCGCGCGTCCAGACGATATTTTTGCCGTCAGGGGCATTGAGCAGCTCCGCGACCTTGTCGCGGGCGGCCTCGTAGCGCGCGGTGAGTTTTTGCGCCGCGGCGTACTGGCTACGGTGAACGTTACCGGCGCTCAGGCTGTAAAACTGCTGACTGGCGTCAATCACCGCCTGGGGCTTCAGGGCGGTGGCGGCGCTATCGAGGTAAATACCGGCATCGGCCAGCGCCGGAAACTGGGCGCGAAACTGCGCCGGATTGAAAGCGTTCATGGTTTTCCTCATCACAATATCAGGATCGTCGCGCAAATTTCCGGGCAGGGCAAGATCTCAACGTCTCCAGGGGGAAGGAGATAGCGCATCAGATGCTAAAAACGAGGGTAAAAAAAAGCACCGCAATCTGCGGTGCTACATTAATCACTATGGACAGACAGGGTAAATGTACAGGAAGTGAAAAGGGGGTAGTCTTGCTACCGAGGTCTGAAAGGCAGACCAATTGCAAACACAACAACACAACATCACAACCGTAAGCCAAAAGCCCATCAGAACACGCATTCCGAAAAAAGCTTTTCGTTCCGGCTCAGGAAGTGCCGCCACTATAGGTATTTGCTGGTAGAACCTCAACGGACAAATTATAATGTCTCAGATAAAAAAAACTAATAGGTTACACGGTGTTGCCTATATGTTAAATGGCGTTAACATCTGAGTCAGAATCACCATGTCAAAGCGTTTACCACCTCTGAATGCATTACGTGTATTTGATGCAGCCGCCCGTCATCTGAGCTTCACCCGCGCCGCGGAAGAGCTTTTTGTGACCCAGGCCGCAGTCAGCCACCAAATCAAGTCTCTCGAGGATTTCCTGGGGCTCAAGCTGTTTCGTCGCCGCAATCGTTCCTTGTTGCTGACGGAGGAAGGGCAGAGCTATTTTCAGGATATTAAGGAGATCTTTTCGCAATTAACGGAAGCAACGCGTAAACTGCAGGCGCGCAGCGCTAAAGGGGCGCTAACGGTCAGTTTATTGCCCAGTTTCGCCATTCACTGGCTGGTGCCGCGACTGGCAAGCTTTAACTCAGCTTATCCGGGAATCGATGTCAGGATCCAGGCCGTAGACCGTCAGGAGGATAAACTGGCGGACGACGTTGACGTGGCTATCTTCTATGGCCGCGGCAACTGGCCCGGCCTGCGGGTGGAGAAACTCTACGCTGAGTATTTATTGCCCGTGTGTTCACCGCTGCTGTTAACGGGCGAGAAGGCGTTGAAAACGCCGATGGATTTGGCGCAACATACGCTATTGCATGACGCTTCCCGCCGGGACTGGCAAACATATACGCGCCAGCTGGGTCTAAATCATATTAATGTTCAACAGGGACCGATTTTCAGCCACAGCGCGATGGTGCTGCAGGCGGCTATCCACGGACAAGGTATCGCACTGGCCAACAACGTGATGGCGCAGTCCGAAATTGAAGCAGGCCGTTTAGTCTGCCCGTTTAATGATGTTCTGGTCAGTAAAAATGCGTTTTACCTCGTTTGTCATGACAGTCAGGCAGAACTGGGTAAAATAGCCGCTTTTCGGCAGTGGATCTTGTCGAAAGCGGCCAGCGAACAAGAAAAATTCCGCTTTCGTTACGAACAATAAATGACTTCAGGACAATGACATGACTAGTCGTTTTATGCTGATTTTTGCCGCGATTAGCGGTTTTATCTTTGTTGCGCTGGGTGCTTTCGGCGCGCATGTTTTAAGTAAGTCATTGGGCGTTGTGGAAATGGGCTGGATCCAGACCGGTCTTGAGTATCAGGCGTTCCACACGCTGGCGATATTCGGCCTGGCGGTTGCGATGCAGCGCCGCATCAGTATCTGGTTTTACTGGAGCAGCGTGTTTCTTGCCCTGGGGACCGTGCTTTTCAGCGGCAGCCTGTACTGCCTGGCGCTGTCGCATTTACGCCTGTGGGCGTTTGTTACCCCTGTCGGCGGAGTAAGCTTCCTTGCGGGATGGGTGTTGATGTTAATTGGTGCAATTCGTTTAAAGCGTAAAGGTGTCGCGCATGAATAAGGTTGTCCTCTACAGCCGTCCAGGCTTCGAGAAAGAGTGCGCCGCAGAGATTTCTGACAAGGCCTCGCGCCTCGGCGTGTATGGCTTTGCCCGCGTAAAAGATAACTCGGGCTATGTCATTTTTGAGTGCTACCAGCCGGGTGAGGCAGAGAAGATAATTCGTGAACTGCCGTTCAGCACGCTGATTTTCGCCCGCCAGATGTTTGTTGCCAGCGAGCTGCTGCAGGATCTGCCGCCGGAAGACCGCATCACGCCGATTGTCGGCATGCTGCAAGGCGTGGTGGAGAAAGGGGGCGACCTGCGCGTTGAGGTGGCTGACACCAACGAAAGCAAAGAGCTGATGAAGTTCTGCCGCAAGTTCACTGTACCGCTGCGCGCCGCGCTGCGCGAGGCGAAAGTGCTGGCGGCGTATGAGACGCCGAAGCGCCCGGTCGTGCATGTGTTCTTTATCGCGCCGGGCTGTTGTTATACGGGCTATTCGCTGTCGCATAACAACTCGCCGTTCTATATGGGTATCCCGCGCCTTAAGTTCCCGTCGGATGCGCCAAGCCGTTCCACCCTGAAGCTTGAAGAGGCGTTCCACGTCTTTATTCCGGCCGATGAGTGGGACGAACGCCTGGCAAACGGCATGTACGCCGTTGACCTGGGCGCCTGCCCCGGAGGCTGGACCTATCAGCTGGTCAAACGCAACATGTGGGTCGCTTCGGTAGATAACGGCCCGATGGCGCAAAGCCTGATGGATACCGGACAAGTGACCTGGCTGCGTGAAGACGGTTTCCGCTACCGCCCAACCCGCAACAACATCTCGTGGATGGTGTGCGATATGGTGGAGAAACCGGCGAAAGTGGCGGCGCTGATGGCGCAGTGGCTGGTTAACGGCTGGTGCCGTGAGACCATCTTTAACCTCAAGCTGCCGATGAAAAAGCGCTATGAAGAGGTGTCTCAGAACCTGGCGTATATTCAGACGCAGCTTGATGAGCATGGTATCAACGCGCAGATTCAGGCGCGCCAGCTCTACCATGACCGCGAAGAGGTGACGGTGCACGTTCGCCGCCTGTGGGCCGCCGTGGGCGGTCGTCGCGACGAGCGGTAGCCGTTCCTCTCTCTACATGCCCCTCTCACGCCCGTGGGAGGGGATTATTGCCGCGCTAATCGCAATTGCTGCAGGTTTCCATTGAGCTGGAGATCCGTTTGCAGGCGCGCGACGTCGCGACAGATAAATGCCATTTCCCGGTGCGCCTCCAGTTTTTTACGCCATTTTTCCGGAACATCTTCCAGGTGCGCGTAGAGACCCTCAAGACTCTGAAATTCGTTCAGCAACTGCGCCGCGCTTTTTGGGCCGATACCGGCCACTCCGGGGACTTTGGAGCTGCTAATTCCCGCAAGGCCCCAGTAGTCCGGCAACTGCTGCGGCGCGACGCCGAACTCGCTGGCGATAAACGGTGCGTCCAGCCAGCGTTTCTGGAAATAATCGCGGATACGGATCGTCGGCGAGAGCAACTGGCAGTAGCCTTTGTCGGTCGAGACGATAGTCGCCTGGTGTCCGGCGCTGGCCACCTTCACCGCAAGCGTTGCGGCCAGATCGTCCGCTTCATTGCCCTGCGCGCCCCAGCAGGGAACGCCATGCTGCTCGAAGGCGGCGCGAATGGCGGGCATTTCGTTATGCAGGTCGTCGGGCATTGGCGCGCGTCCGGCTTTGTAATCGGGCAGACGCTGGTGCCGCCAGCCGCTGTTGCGCGCTTCGTCGTCGAAGACCGCGACGGCGTGCGTCGGCTGGCTATGGCGAATAAGCTGCTCCAGCGCGTGCAGACAGGTGTCCTTACAAGGCGTTCCCTGCACCGCATGAATGCGGCGAATCAGGTTTAACGCGTCGACAATCAACAAATGAACAGCCACAGATAATCTCCCTTCCGGCGTACAGGCAAAGGGTAACATTGTCGGCGCTGTGAAACGAATAATGGTGAGGCAAACAGGAAGAAGCCTCGCAAAACGAGGCTTCTTTTGGTGGCTTAATCGCAGGTGACTATCTTCATCGCCAGACCGCCGCGGGACGTTTCGCGGTATTTGGCGTTCATGTCTTTACCGGTTTCGTACATAGTCTCGATGACTTTATCGAGGCACACGCGCGGCTCGCTGGTGCGGCGCAGCGCCATACGCGCGGCGTTGACTGCTTTCACCGACGCTATCGCATTACGTTCGATGCACGGCACCTGAACCTGACCGGCGACCGGGTCGCAGGTTAAGCCCAGGTTATGCTCCATACCGATTTCCGCCGCGATGCAGACCTGTGTCGGGCTACCGCCGAGCAGTTCGGCAAGACCTGCCGCCGCCATCGAGCAGGCAACGCCTACTTCACCCTGGCAGCCCACTTCGGCGCCGGAAATGGAGGCGTTCATCTTGTACAGAGAGCCGATGGCGCTGGCAACCAGCATAAAGCGCGCCAGCGAGTTGGCGTTCACTTCGCGGATAAACTTATCGTAGTACGCCAGCACCGCCGGGACGATACCGCAGGCGCCGTTGGTCGGCGCGGTAACGACGCGGCCGCCCGCAGCGTTTTCTTCGTTCACGGCAAGGGCGAACATGTTGATCCAGTCCACGACCGCCATCGGGTCAGTGGTGGTTTTGTCGCTGCTGACCAGCATACGGCGCAGCGCAGCGGCGCGACGCGGTACGCGCAGTTTGCCCGGCAGCACGCCTTCGGTGGTGATGCCGCGTTCAATACCGCTGCGCATCACTTCCCAGACGTTGGCGAAGTGCTGCTCAAGCTCTTCTTTGCTGTGCAGCGCCAGCTCGTTTTTCATCATCAGGCCAGACAGCGACAGGCCAGTTTCCTGGCAGTGGCGCTGCAGGTCCGCCGCGTTTTTGTACGGATAAGGTACCGCCAGCGGGGCGCTGTTGGTCTGACCGAAGTGTGCTTCGTCGACGATAAAACCGCCGCCGATAGAGTAATAGGTTTGGCTGTAAACGGCCTTATCGCCGCTGAGCGCGGTGATGCGCATGCCGTTTTCATGCAAAGAGAGGTTGTCGGCATGAAAGTTCATGCACTGATCAACCGGAAACTCGACCTCATGCTGACCGTTTGCCAGCAGCAGGCGGCCATGGGTGTTGACGTCCTGGATAAAGCCTGGGATAGCATCGATATCGACAGTGTCCGGCAGGTTGCCCGCCAGGCCCATGATGATGGCGATATCAGTGTGGTGCCCTTTACCAGTAAGAGAGAGCGAGCCGTAAACATCGACGACGACGCGGGTCACGTCATGCAGGATCCCGCGTGCAATCAGGTCGTCCGTGAATTGCTTGCCCGCTTTCATTGGCCCAACAGTGTGGGAGCTGGAAGGACCAATGCCGATTTTGAAAATATCGAATACGCTGATCATGATGCATCCATTGCTGTCATTGCTGAAAAGAAAAACGCCGCCCGAAGGCGGCGCGGGAGATTATCAGAACATGGTGTACAGGGAGTAGAAAATCGCGGAGATAGCGATAAGCCCCATGATGGCCACGAAGACGTTACTGATGTGGCCGCTGTACTTGCGCATCGCAGGGATTTTCTGAATCGCGTACATCGGCATCAGGAACAGAATCATCGCGATAACCGGACCGCCCAGCGTCTCAATCATGCCGAGGATGCTTGGGTTCAGGGTCGCCACAATCCAGGTGGTGACCAGCATGAACAGCGCGGTCAGTTTGTTCAGACGGCTAATTTCGATGCTCTTACCGCGGCTACGCAGGGATTTAATCACCATGCCGTTGAAACCTTCACGGGCGCCCAGGTAGTGGCCGAGGAAGGACTTGGTGATCGCGATAATTGCGATAATCGGCGCCATCCAGGCGATAAGCGGTGCGTTAAAGTGGTTAGCCAGATAAGACAGGATGGAGATGTTCTGCTCTTTAGCAGACGCCAGGTCCGTCGGAGACAGGCTCAGAACGCAGCTGAACACGAAGAACATCACGGTCAGAACCATCATGATGTGCGCGAAAGCCAGGATCTTAGAGCACTTCTTCTCAGCGTCTACACCGTACTCTTCACGTTTCGCCACGGCGAAGGAGGAGATGATCGGCGAGTGGTTAAAGGAGAACACCATAACCGGGATTGCCAGCCACAGGGTCATCCACAGGCCGTTACCGGTAGCGCCTGCGCCGCTCAGGGACAGGGTTTCCAGCGCAGCGCCGTTCCACTGCGGGATCAGGTAGCAGGCCAGCAGCATCAGCGCGGCAACGAACGGGAATACCAGGATGCTCATCGCTTTTACGATCATCTGCTCGCCGAAACGAACGATGGTCATCATACCGATGATGAGGAGCAGCGACAGAATGGCGCGCGGCGGCGGCGTCATCTGCAGCTGGTGCGTCATGAAGCTTTCTACGGTGTTAGTGATAGCGACGCTGTACACCAGCAGAATCGGGTAGATAGCGAAGAAGTAGAGCAGAGTAATCAGCTTACCTGCGCCTGTGCCGAAGTGTTCTTCTACGACTTCAGTGATGTCTTCGCCCGGGTTTTTACCGGACAGCACAAAACGGGTAAGGCCGCGGTGTGCGAAAAAGGTCATTGGGAAAGCGAGGATCGCCATGATGATGAGCGGGATCATACCGCCTACACCGGCGTTGATGGGCAGGAACAGCACGCCCGCGCCAATTGCTGTGCCGTAAAGACCCAGCATCCACATGGTATCGGTTTTACGCCATGAACTTCGGGTTTCTACCGAAGCAATGGTGCTGGTTTGAGTGGTTTCCATCTGTGTTTCTCCTGGAGGAAGCAATTGTCAGTTTTTTAGTCAAATCCAACGATTAAATGGCTGACGGTAATATAAAATTCGTTAAATCGGGGTGTTTTATATGATTTTTCCCCGTATCTATTGGCGGCGGAAAGATACATTTAAGTTATCAATGTATCAGTGATCCCGATCCCAAATGCAATAAAACACTTTCAATCTGGGCATTTTTAGACCATCAGACTGGAATTTTACCATTAGCGGAAATTAATGGGCGTGAAGGCTATCATTGGCAGTGACTGTAGGGGAAGTTTGTGGTGTTCAAAGCGTGGTTTTTGCTAAAAAAAGTTATGGAAATGGCGGTTTCTGGCGTTCTAACATAACTTTAATGAATAAATAACGCTTTTACCGGGCAGGCAATCGTTTATTTCGTGGGAAAAGATAAGGGCGGCTTATCGTGCCGCCCTGAGGGTCAGGAGCAGATTTCGTAGCAGGGAATGTAGGCGGAGCCGGGAAGCTTCATGCGGTGCTGGGCGACAAAGCCCTGCAGCAGATCGTCCATCCGACGCATCATTTCGCGGTCGCCGTGAATTTTATACGGACCGTGTTCTTCGATGGCGCGAATACCCACTTCTTTCACGTTACCAGCGACAATGCCCGAAAACGCGCGGCGCAGGTCGGCGGCCAGCACTTCTACCGGTTGATCCGGATACAGCTTCAGGTTCGCCATGTTGTCATGGGTTGGCTCAAACGGCATCTGCAGATCCGGCGCAATCCGGATTGACCAGTTGAAGCTATAGGCATCTCCGGTATCACGACGGTTTTCTTTGACCAGCGGCATCGCTTTCTTCATCTGGCGGGCCACTTCGGCGGGATCGTCGATGATAATGCGATAGTGACGGCGCGCATTTTCTCCCAGCGTATGCACGATAAAATCGTCCAGTACGCGGAAGTAGTCGGCGCTCTCTTTCGGGCCGGTCAGAATAAGCGGCAGTACCTGGTTTTTGTTGACCGGATTCATCAGAATCCCCAACAGATACAGCAGTTCTTCCGCTGTCCCCACGCCGCCCGGGAAGATGATAATGCCGTGAGCGATACGGACAAACGCTTCCAGACGTTTTTCGATATCCGGCATGATGATGAGTTCGTTCACCAGCGGGTTAGGCGGTTCGGCGGCGATAATCGACGGCTCGGTCATCCCGATAAAGCGGCCTTCTTTGTAACGCTGCTGCGCATGGCCGACCGCGGCGCCTTTCATCGGCGCTTCCATTGCCCCCGGCCCGCAGCCGGTGCAGATGTTCAGTTCACGCAGGCCAAGCTGATTACCCACGCGGCGAGCATACAGGTACTCGTTTTCATTGATCGAGTGGCCGCCCCAGCAGACCACCATGCTCGGCGCTTCCCCGACGTGCAGGGCGCGGGCGTTACGTAGGATGGCGAAGACCAGGTTGGTAATATGGGTCGAACTTTCCAGATCGAGATTCGGAAAGCGGACGCTGTTATGGATTTGGCCGTAAACAAACAGAATATCGCGCAGGACGGCGAACAGGTTCGCCTGCAGGGAGCGGATGATACGTCCGTCGACAAAAGCCTCTTCCGGCGGGTTGATCAACTCCAGTTTGACGCCCCGTTCGCGGCGCAGGACATTGATGTCAAAACTTTCAAAGCGGGAAAGCAGCTCTTTACTGTTGTCGGTGAGACTCCCTGAGTTAAGCACTGCCAGTGAACAGTTGCGGAACAACTGATAAAGGTCGCTGCTGGCGTTGCTTTTCAGCATATCAACTTCCAGCTGCGACAGCATATCCATTGAGCCAAGCGGGCTAATATGTGTAATCAAGTGAACTCCTTACGGGACGAGTATCGTCTTCCCTGCTGATTACAATAGCCTTGCCTGATTGCTTTCCACAAGATAAAGCGCAGCAAGTTCTGCGCTTTATTGTGAAAAAATAATTAACTCACTGACGAACGAGACGCCCGGTCGCGGGCACAAAATCGGTATTGGTGCGCCACGGGTTGATATCAAGGCCGCCACGTCGGGTATAGCGTGCGTAAACGCTCAGCGTCTCCGGCTGACAAAAGCGCCGGATGTCGTTGAAAATGCGCTCCACGCACTGCTCGTGGAATTCGTTGTGATGGCGAAAAGAGACCAGATAGCGCAGCAGTTTCTCGCGGTCGATCTTCGGTCCGCGGTATTGAATCTGCACGGAGCCCCAGTCCGGCTGGTGGGTAATCAGGCAGTTGGATTTCAACAGGTGACTGACCAGCGTCTCCTCAACCACTTTACCGCTGGCGGCATCCTGCAGATAGTCGGCGCTGAACTGGTAGTTATCAATCTCGATATCCTGAGAGTCGATGCAGCTGCCGTGGAAGTGGGCGACAGGCTGGCCTTCCAGTTCGTCAAGACGATACAGCGCGACGGTGACCTCGCCCTGCGCGCAGGCGCTGAGGTCGCGCTGCAGCGTCGCGCGAACCGTTTCCCAGTCGGCGAAACGCGTCTGGTTGAAACTGTTGAGGTAGAGTTTGAAGCTTTTTGACTCTACCAGGTTGATGCTGGTGTCGCTCAGCTCAACGTGACCGACCGCCACCTGCGGCAGCCCGTTGGCGTTAAGCCAGGAAAGCTCGTAGAGCGTCCAGATATCACCACCGTGAAAGGGCAGATTATCCGCATGAAGCCCCAACGGGTCGCGGTTGAGGCTACGGGGAACGCCCTGCAGCAGGCTGGCGTCGTAGGTATCGCGGTAGTCTGTGGCTTTCCCCAGCGTCAGGCCGGAGAGCGCCTGATGGTTTTCATAAGAAGACATGTTTCACCGTCATGAAGTAAACTTTCCGGTTAGTGTATCCTGGCTAATGGGAAGAGAGAAACTGGTGAACCATCAAACTGCAGACGCCTTACAGGCATTTACCCAACGTTACTGCGAAGCCTGGCAACAACGTTATGGCAGCTGGCCGCGCAGCGAAGAGCTGAGCGGCATTCCGTCCCCGTGTATCGTTGCGAGCGAGGATGACGCGGTCACCTGGCGGCCGCAGCCGTTTACGCTGGCGCAAAATGTAAACGCGGTTGAACGGGCGATGGATATTGTGGTACAACAGCCGCTTCATTCTTATTATACCACTCAGTTTGCGGGTGATATGCATGCGCAGTTTGGCGAGCAACGGCTGACGCTGCTGCAGGCCTGGAGCCCGGATGATTTCCAGCGAGTGCAGGAAAATCTGATTGGTCATCTGGTGACGCAGAAACGCCTTAAGCTGTCGCCGACACTCTTTATCGCCACGCTGGACAGCGAACTTGACGTCATCTCCGTCTGCAATCTGACAGGGGAGGTGGTTCTCGAAACCCTTGGCACGCGCAAACGCACAACACTCTCTGACTCCCTTGCGAGTTTTCTTAATCAGCTTGAGCCCTTTCTGTAATCCATATGCCTGGTGTGTTTGTGAGAGATCTCTTACACGCGCTGTGAGAGATCGCCTGGTTGTTAGTGAGACACCGTTGACAGCACCTCCACTATAATCGTTATAAATCAGCGTGTTGCTCTGTCTTTTTGTGACTTTCATATGAAAATAACCCTTTGGGTTTTTCTGTAGGTAGCTTGTAAGACGAGGCGGAATAAGAGATTCTATGCACGTCGACAGGGAGTCGCACAACGAAGTGAACATCAGGATGATGACGCTTCACAAGGATTCACCAGGACGGTGCTTCAGGGAAAGGCTATCAGGATGATAGCGAAAGGATGACGCAGGATGCGTTAAAAGGACACCTCCAGGAAGGAGAACGAGAGCCGGTCAGGATGCTCGGTGGATCAGGAAGATCGGGACACGCTTACGGATAAGCGCAATCGCATCGGGGTGGTGTGAGCAGGATGCAACTGTTTACGGATGAACGGGTCAGGAGACCACAGGAAAAGTTGTCAAGGATGAGCAGGGAGCACTAAAAGTAGCTGGACTGCTGCGAAACGAACCGGGGAGCACTGTTAACTCAGTGCTCCCCTTTTTTGTTTCCTCGTTGCCCATGATATCCTGCGCCGCAGTTTTGTTTGCCTCGAGGTTTCCATGACCCTTCACGATAGCGTTCGCGCTCGCCTTATTGCCCTTGAAGCGCTGATGCGCGAACACCATCACTGGCAGGAGAGCATGCCGGACGACAGCGCCTTTGCCAGCACCCAGCCGTTTTGCATGGACACGCTGGAGCCGTTACAGTGGCTGCAATGGGTGTTGATCCCGCGTATGCGCCAGATGATTGATGCCGGGCTGCCGCTGCCGCAAACCTTCGCAGTGGCGCCGTATTACGAAATGGCGCTTGAGGCGACTCACCCGTTTCGCGATACCCTTTTGCCGGAGCTCCAGCAGCTCGATGCCCTGTTTACGGAAGATAACGTCTGATGCTGGAGATTGTTTATCAGGATCAATGGCTGGTTGCCGTCAACAAACCGTCCGGCTGGCTGGTGCACCGTAGTTGGCTCGACCGCGATGAAAAAGTGGTGGTGATGCAGACCGTGCGCGACCAGATTGGTCAGCACGTTTTTACCGCCCATCGCCTTGACCGGCCGACCTCCGGCGTGCTGTTGATGGGTCTTTCCAGTGAGGCCGGACGCTTGCTGGCGCAGCAGTTCGAGCAGCACCAGATTCACAAACGCTACCACGCTATCGTGCGCGGTTGGCTGAGCGAAGAGGGCGTGCTTGACTACCCGCTGGTGGAAGAACTGGATAAAATTGCCGATAAATTCTCTCGCGACGATAAAGGCCCGCAGCCTGCGGTGACGCACTATCGCGGGCTGGCGACCGTTGAAATGCCCGTCGCCACCGGGCGTTATCCAACGACCCGCTACGGGCTGGTTGAACTCGACCCGAAAACCGGGCGTAAGCACCAGTTGCGTCGTCACCTCAAACACCTGCGCCACCCGATCATCGGCGACAGTAAGCACGGCGATTTGCGCCAGAACCGTAGCGCGGCGGAACATTTCGGCTGCGACCGCCTGATGCTGCACGCCAGCGAGCTCCGCCTGACCCACCCTTTTACCGGTGAGCCGTTGACCCTTCGCGCCGGTCTTGACGAGGTCTGGATGCAGGCGCTGTCACATTTCGGCTGGCGCGGTCTTCTCCCTGATAATGAGAGGGTTGAGTTTACGCCGCACAACGGTCAGGATGACCAGATAAACGGTTAATTCAGGGAGATAACAGATGGCAGACGTAGGCATTTTTGTCGGTACCATGTACGGAAACGCGCTGCTGGTGGCGGAAGAGGCGCAAACCCTGCTTGAAGCGCAGGGCCACAAGGTGAAAGTCTTTGAGGACCCTGAAGTGGGCGACTGGGAATCTTACCAGGGCAAATACGCGCTGGTGATCACGTCCACCACCGGGCAGGGCGACTTGCCGGACAGCATTGTTCCGCTGTTTCAGGGCATTCAGGATATGTATCAGCCGCATCTGCGCTACGGCATTATTGCGCTCGGCGACAGCACCTATGCGAATTTCTGCGGCGGTGGCAAACGCTTTGACGCGCTGTTGCAGGAGCAGGGCGCGCAGCGCATCGGCGACATGCTGATGATTGACGCCAGCGAAGACCCGGAGCCGGAAACGGTCTCCAACCCCTGGGTCGAGCACTGGGCGACGCTGTTAAGCTAGTTTTCCCCCTCTCCTTCACCGGAGAGGGTGCTGTTAGCCGATAATCCTGCGCGCTTCCCGCACCACGTTATCCATCTCATCCAGCAGCTCAAGAAATTCCGGCTCCAGCGCTTCCGGCGCTGTGCCGCCGCGCAGCTGCCCTTCAATCAGCTTGCACAGATTTTTCAGCCGCGGCACACCGCTGTAGCCGCAACTGCCGTGCAGTTTGTGAATGGCGTCGACAAGGTTTTCCGGTTCTTCACCGACCAGCTGTTCTTCCACTTTGTTGCGCACTTCCGGCAGGAAGGCTATCAGCATTTGCAGCATTTCCCGCGCCAGATCGGGCTTATTGGCCGCCTGGCGCATCGCCAGCTGCCAGTCGAGGGTCGCATTGAGGTTGACTGACGGTACGGGGTCGATGCTTTCCGGCTGCAGTACGTTAAGCCCTGGCCTGTAGCGCAACAGCAGGCTGCGTAGCTTGTTCTCTTCGATAGGCTTGGCCAGATAGTCGTTCATCCCGGCGCTCAGCAGCTTCTCGCGCTGTCCGGCCATGGCATGGGCCGTTACGGCAATCACCGGCGTTTTCTGTTGGTGGGGCAGTTGATGAATCAGCTCACAGGCGCGAATGCCGTCCATTTCCGGCATCTGGATATCCATCAGGATCAGGTCAAATTGCATCTGCCTGGCGCGGTTCAGCGCCTGTTGACCGCTGTCGCACAGCTCAACATGCTGTACCTGGTCTTCCAGCAACACGCCGATAAGCTTCAGGTTCGCCGGGTTGTCATCCACCGCCATCACGGTCATCGGCAGTTTGTTATTCTCAACCCGCGTCGTCGGCTCCAGCTGGCGGAGGGTACAATAATCCGTCAGCGCCGGCAGCAGGCGGGTTGAGGTCAATGGTTTCAGCAGACAGGCCGCGGCGCCGTTTTGCTTGAGATCTTCGGCATCGACCTGGGCGTGGCACGGCAGCGCCAGCAGCAGGTAGTCGGTCATCGAACAGGCCTGCTCAAGCTTCTCTTTGTGCAGCTGCAGATCGCGCATCGACACCGGGATTGCAATCAGCAGGATGTCGTAATGATCGTCCGGCAGAGCGGAGAAGGTTGGGCTATAGACCACGTCCAGCGGGGTGGTCGCCAGCAGATCGAGCGTCGCCTGGGCGGCCGTCGCGTTGGCCTCGACGTAGGCAAGGCGTTTACCCGTCAGGCAATCGGTCGCTGGCCCTTCGCTGATGACATTAGGATTCAGGTCGAGATTAATGTGGAACCAGAATGTGGAGCCGCGGTTAGGCTGGCTGTGGAAAGAGATATCGCCCCCCATCTCCTTAACCAGTTTTTGGGTAATAACCAGCCCCAGACCGGTGCCGCCGTGGCGGCGGGAAATGCTGGCGTCGGCCTGGCGGAAGGCCTGGAACAGCCGCGACTGATCGCTTTCCGGAATACCGATGCCGGTATCGCGAATCTGTACCTCGACCTGCACCTTGTTATTACTGAGGGCGCGTTTCTCCACCAGAATATCGATGTTGCCGCTTTCGGTGAATTTAATCGCGTTGCCGACCAGATTCGTGATGACCTGCTGCAGACGCAGCGGGTCGCCAATCACGTTATCCGGGACGTCGTTTTTGATGTTCAGCGTCAGCTCAAGCCCTTTATCGTGCGCGGAATGCGCCAGCAGCGTGACCACTTCATCCAGCGAATTACGCAGCGGGAAGGGGATGCTTTCGAGAATAAGCTTACCGGCCTCCAGCTTAGAGAAGTCCAGCACGTCGTTAATGATAGCCAGCAGGTTGTTGGCGGAGCGCTCGATAGTGTTCAGGTGATCGCGCTGGGTCGGGTTCAGGTCGGTTTTCAGCGTCAGACGGGTAAAGCCGATCACGCCGTTGAGCGGCGTACGCAGCTCGTGGGACATATTGGCCAAAAACTCCGATTTAATGCGCGCCGCCTCCTGGGCGCGCTTTTTCGCCAGGTCCAGCTCCACGTTCTGGATCTCCATCTGCTCCAGCGTTTCGCGCAGATCCGAGGTGGCCTGATCGACGTTGTGCTGCATCTCTTCATGGTAGGCGGCAAGCGACATCGCCATCGAGTTGATGCCGTTTTTCAGCATGTCGAGCTCGCCGAGCATAAAACCTTCCACCCGGCTGTCCAGTTGGCCGCGACGAATGCGGTCAACGGTGTTCACCATGTTGCGTATCGGCCCGGTGACATCGCGCATCAGGCGCCAGCCGAAGACCAGCGCAATGCCGATACAGAACAGCATCATCACGCTTGAGATAAAAATCTCTTTGTACTGCTGCAGGCGAACCGATTTGAGATCAAGCTCCAGCGCCACATAGCCCAGCATATTGACCGGCGTTTTCGCTTCCGACATCGGCGATTCATCAGGTGAATAGCTTTCCGAGATGATCGGCGTGCGGAGGATCATGATGTCGCCGCTGCGGCTAACGCTCAGTCGGCGGGGCAGCGGCGCGCCTTTGGGCAGCTGTAACTCGCCGGGATCGAGCTGGTAGTTTGAGGTCACAAACAGGCGGTTGTGCTCATCGTAAACCGAAATGGCGCGAACGATGTCCGAATGACGGCGATGCAAAACGCTAATCAGCTGGCCGATTGACTCACGGTTTTGCAGATTCATGCCATATTCACTGGAGACCGCGAGTGGTTCAATAATGCTGGCGCCGGCGTCTTCCAGTTGACGCTGCAGGTCGTTGTAGCGATGCACGACGAAGAAGATGCTGAGCAGCAAACCGATAAGGACGGTCGGGGCCAGAATCAGGATCATCATACGCGCACGCAGGCTGTAGTTGGTCATGGAGGTCCGTTATGGGAGAATCAGGGTTAATATGTTTGTTTGAGAAAAATCTCTACGATGGCGCAATTCTACTCTGCAAAACGGCGCGTGACGACGCGTCAGATCATAACCGTGACGGTCAATGACCTCGATTCCTTCGGTCAGGGCGTTGCGCGTCATGAAGGAAAGGCACTGTTTATCAATGGATTACTCCCAGGCGAAAGCGCGGAAATCCAGATAACGGAAGATAAAAAACAGTACGCTCGCGGGCAAGTGAAGCGTCGTCTTAATGACAGCCCGGAGCGCGTTGCGCCGCGATGCCCGCACTTTGGGGTCTGCGGCGGTTGCCAGCAGCAGCATGCCAGCGTCGCGCTTCAGCAACGCAGCAAGCAGGCCGCGCTGGCGCGACTGATGAAGCATGATGTCGATGAGGTGATTGCCGCAGAACCCTGGGGCTACCGGCGTCGGGCGCGCCTGAGCTTGAGTTATCAGCCGAAGACCCAACAACTGCAGATGGGTTTTCGCAAGGCTAACGCCGCCGATATCATCGAAATCGTGCAATGCCCCGTTTTGGCGCCCGCTCTTGAGGCATTATTGCCCGCCGTTCGCGCGTGCCTGTCGGGGCTTAAATCGCAACAGCATCTGGGCCATGTTGAACTGGTGCTGGCGGATAACGGCCCGCTGATGGTGCTGCGGCATACGGCGGCTCTACCGGCGGAAGATCGGGAAAAACTGGAACAGTTTTCGCATTCTCACCAGCTTGCGTTGTATCTGGCGCCGCAAAGTGAAATCGTCGAGTGTGTGAGCGCGGACGCGCCCTGGTATAGCGCAGACGGGCTACGCTTAACGTTCAGTCCACGGGATTTTATTCAGGTGAACGACGGCGTAAACCAGAAGATGGTCGCGACGGCGCTTGACTGGCTTGATGTAAAACCTGATGACCGCGTGCTTGACCTGTTCTGCGGAATGGGCAACTTTACGCTACCACTCGCCAGGCGCGCCGCAAGCGTCGTCGGTGTGGAGGGCGTACCCTCGCTGGTGGAGAAGGCACAGCAAAACGCAGTGAGTAATGGGTTGCACAATGTGACATTTTTTCATGAAAACCTGGAAGAAGATGTCACGCGTCAGGCCTGGGCGAAAAACGGCTTTGACAAGATTTTACTCGACCCTGCGCGGGCGGGGGCGCCAGGCGTCATGCAGCATGTTGTAAAATTAGCGCCCCGGCGGGTGGTCTATGTATCCTGTAACCCGGCGACGCTTGCGCGTGATAGCGAGGTGCTGCTGGCGGCGGGGTACCAAATTCAGCGTCTGGCAATGCTCGATATGTTCCCCCACACTGGGCATCTGGAATCAATAGTGCTGTTTGAGCACAAATAATGAATCAAGGCTTGTCGAGTCCGACAGGCC
The DNA here is from genome assembly GCF_019237635.1 of Pluralibacter sp. Lineage (GTDB taxonomy): Bacteria > Pseudomonadota > Gammaproteobacteria > Enterobacterales > Enterobacteriaceae > Enterobacter_B. Next base: position 27,893 of record NZ_JAFAGS010000007.1, on the reverse strand, counting down.
CGGTCCCAAAAGGAGAGGACAATGGTTGCGGTAAGAAGTGCACATCTAAATAAAGCTGGAGAATTTGATCCGCAAAAGTGGATCGCAAGCCTGGGTATTGCCAGCCAGCAGTCATGTGAACGCTTAGCCGAGACCTGGACCTATTGTCGGGAACAGACGCTGGACCATCCCGACGCCGACCTGCTGCTGTGGCGTGGTGTGGAAATGGTCGAAATCCTCTCCATGCTGAACATGGATATCGACACGCTGCGGGCGGCGATGCTGTTCCCGCTGGTCGACAGCGGCGTGGTCAGTGAAGAGGCGCTGACGGAGTTTATCGGTAAGTCAGTGGTCACTCTCATTCACGGCGTGCGGGATATGGCGGCGATTCGCCAGCTGAAAGCGACGCATATCGACTCCGTGTCCGCCGAGCAGGTGGACAACGTTCGGCGCATGCTGCTGGCGATGGTGGATGATTTCCGCTGCGTGGTGATTAAGCTTGCCGAGCGTGTCGCCCACCTGCGCGAGGTGAAAGATGCGCCGGAAGACGAGCGCGTGCTGGCGGCGAAAGAGTGCACCAACATCTATGCGCCGTTGGCGAACCGTCTTGGCATCGGCCAACTGAAGTGGGAGCAGGAGGATTATTGCTTCCGCTACCTGCACCCAGCGGAATATAAGCGCATTGCGAAGCTGCTGCATGAACGCCGTATCGATCGCGAGCACTATATCGACGAGTTTGTCGGGCATCTGCGCGGCGCGATGAAAGAAGAGGGTGTGAAGGCGGAGGTGTATGGTCGCCCGAAACATATCTACAGCATCTGGCGCAAGATGCAGAAAAAACACCTCGCCTTTGACGAGCTGTTCGACGTGCGCGCGGTGCGCATCGTGGCTGAACGATTGCAGGACTGCTACGCCGCGCTGGGGATAGTGCACACTCACTATCGCCACCTGCCGGATGAGTTTGACGATTATGTCGCGAACCCGAAGCCGAACGGCTATCAGTCGATTCACACCGTCGTGCTGGGCCCGGGTGGTAAAACCGTCGAAATCCAGATTCGCACCAAACAGATGCACGAAGACGCCGAGCTGGGCGTCGCTGCGCACTGGAAATACAAAGAGGGCGCAGGTTCCGGCGGTGGCCGCGGCCATGAAGACCGTATCGCCTGGTTGCGTAAGCTCATCGCCTGGCAGGAAGAGATGGCGGATTCCGGCGAAATGCTCGACGAAGTGCGCAGCCAGGTGTTTGATGACCGGGTCTACGTCTTTACCCCGAAAGGCGACGTTGTGGACTTGCCTGCCGGTTCTACGCCGCTTGATTTTGCCTACCACATCCACAGCGACGTGGGGCACCGCTGCATCGGGGCGAAAATCGGCGGACGCATCGTGCCGTTCACCTACCAGCTGCAAATGGGCGATCAGATTGAAATCATCACCCAGAAACAGCCTAACCCGAGCCGTGACTGGCTGAATCCTAACCTGGGTTATGTGACAACCAGCCGGGGACGTTCGAAAATTCACGCCTGGTTCCGCAAGCAGGATCGGGATAAAAACATTCTCGCCGGACGGCAGATCCTCGACGATGAGCTGGCGCAATTAGGCATCAACCTGAAGGAAGCGGAGAAGATTCTGCTACCGCGCTACAACTTCAACGAGCTGGATGAACTGCTGGCGGCCATCGGCGGCGGTGATATTCGTCTGCACCAGATGGTGAATTTCCTGCAGGCGCAGTTCAACAAGCCGAGCGCGGCGGAGCAGGATGCCGCGGCGCTCAAACAGCTGCAACAGAAAACCTACAGCCCGCCAAGCCGGAAGAAGGATGATGGCCGGGTGGTGGTCGAAGGCGTCGGTAATCTGATGCACCACATTGCGCGTTGCTGCCAGCCGATCCCGGGCGATGAGATCGTGGGTTTCATCACTCAGGGGCGCGGGATTTCCGTGCATCGCGCCGACTGCGACCAACTGGCGGAGTTACGCACGCATGCGCCGGAACGTCTTGTAGAAGCGGTGTGGGGCGAAAGCTATTCGGCCGGGTATTCGCTGGTGGTGCGCGTGGTTGCGAATGACCGCAGCGGCCTGCTGCGCGACATCACCACCATTCTCGCCAATGAGAAGGTGAACGTGCTGGGCGTCGCCAGCCGCAGCGACACCAAACAGCAGCTCGCCACGATCGATATGACCATTGAAATCTACAACCTGCAGGTGCTGGGCCGTGTGCTCGGCAAGCTGAATCAGGTGCCGGATGTGATTGACGCCCGCCGTCTGCACGGCAGTTAAGGTCGCCATCCTTTGAAGCCGGGTAAGGCGCAGCCGCCCGGCGCTTTCTTTTTTTTCAGGACATAACTATGAACCAAATCGACCGCCTGCTCGGCATTATGAAACGCCTGCGCGACCCGGAAAACGGCTGTCCGTGGGACAAAGAGCAGACGTTCTCCACCATCGCGCCCTATACGCTGGAAGAGACATATGAAGTGCTCGACGCCATTGCGCGTGAGGATTTTGACGACCTGCGCGGCGAACTGGGCGATCTGCTGTTTCAGGTGGTGTTTTACGCCCAAATGGCCCAGGAAACGGGGCGCTTTGATTTTAACGATATCTGTAGCGCCATCAGCGATAAGCTGGAGCGCCGTCATCCGCATATTTTTGGCGATGCGACAGCGGAAAACAGCCGCGAAGTGCTGGCGCGCTGGGAAGCTATCAAAAGCGCCGAGCGGGCGGAAAAAGCGCAGCATTCGGCGCTGGACGATATCCCCCACAGCCTGCCTTCGCTGATGCGCGCGCATAAAATTCAGCGCCGCTGCTCGGCGGTAGGTTTTGACTGGACATCGCTCGGTCCGGTGTTGGATAAAGTGCATGAAGAAATCGATGAGGTGATGCACGAGGCGCAGCAGGCGGTGATTGATGAGGCTAAACTCGAAGAGGAAGTCGGCGATCTGCTGTTTGCGACCGTGAATTTATCCCGCCATCTGGGGGTTAAAGCGGAAACGGCGCTGCAAAAAGCCAACCTGAAATTTGAGCGACGCTTTCGCGAAGTCGAGCGGATTGTGGCTGAACGCGGTCTGGAAATGACCGGCGTCGACCTCGAAACGATGGAAAGCGTATGGCAACAGGTAAAACGCCAGGAAACTGATCTCTAACGAGTTTTCGTGATCAAGCGCTATTTGTGTGATTTTTAAAATGACAAGCGCTTGATTTACGTCAAAAACATTTACCCAAAAGGGGCTATTTTCTCACTCCCTGCGTTTGCATGAACCGGATGAAGAGGAGGAATAATGAAAGTTTGTGGCGTCTGTCATGATCGGGTATACTGCTTTCCCGTCCTGGTTATTCCATCGTCTTTTAAACCTAACTTCTCAGGTTCAGCATGACAACGAACTATATTTTTGTGACCGGCGGGGTAGTTTCCTCTCTGGGTAAAGGCATTGCCGCCGCCTCCCTCGCAGCCATTCTTGAAGCCCGTGGCCTCAACGTGACCATCATGAAACTGGATCCGTACATTAACGTCGATCCGGGGACCATGAGCCCGATCCAACACGGGGAAGTGTTCGTTACTGAAGACGGCGCTGAAACCGACCTGGACCTGGGTCACTACGAGCGTTTCATCCGTACCAAGATGACGCGCCGCAACAACTTCACCACGGGTCGTATCTACTCAGACGTCCTGCGCAAAGAGCGCCGTGGCGACTATCTGGGCGCGACCGTTCAGGTTATCCCGCACATCACTAATGCGATTAAAGAGCGCGTGATTGCCGGTGGCGAAGGCCACGACGTGGTGCTGGTGGAAATCGGCGGTACCGTCGGTGATATCGAATCCCTGCCGTTCCTTGAAGCGATTCGTCAGATGGCGGTTGAAGTTGGCCGCGAGCATACGCTGTTTATGCACCTGACGCTGGTGCCATACATGGCCGCAGCCGGTGAAGTGAAAACCAAACCGACTCAGCACTCCGTGAAAGAGCTGCTCTCTATCGGTATCCAGCCGGATATCCTGATTTGCCGCTCCGATCGCGCCGTACCGGCGAACGAACGCGCCAAAATTGCTTTGTTCTGTAACGTTCCAGAAAAAGCTGTTATTTCTCTGAAAGACGTCGATTCCATTTATAAAATCCCGGGCCTGTTGAAATCCCAGGGCCTGGACGATTATATTTGTAAACGATTCAGCTTGAACTGTCCGGAAGCAAACCTGTCAGAATGGGAGCAGGTGATTTACGAAGAAGCCAATCCGGCAGGCGAAGTGACTATCGGCATGGTCGGCAAGTACATTGAGCTGCCGGACGCCTATAAGTCAGTGATTGAAGCGCTGAAACACGGTGGCCTGAAAAATCGCGTGACCGTCAACATCAAACTGATCGATTCGCAAGATGTTGAAACACGTGGCGTCGAGATCCTCAAAGGCCTGGATGCTATTCTTATCCCTGGCGGCTTCGGCTACCGCGGTGTAGAAGGTAAGATTGCCACCGCACGCTATGCGCGTGAAAACAATATTCCGTATCTGGGTATTTGCCTGGGTATGCAGGTTGCGCTGATTGAGTTCGCGCGTAACGTCGTAGGAATGGAAAACGCCAACTCGACGGAATTTGTGCCAGACTGTAAGTACCCGGTTGTGGCGCTCATCACCGAATGGCGTGACGAGAACGGCAATGTCGAAGTTCGCACTGAGAAGAGCGACCTCGGCGGCACGATGCGTCTGGGTGCGCAGGCTTGCCAGCTCAGCGATGACAGCCTGGTTCGCAAGATGTACGGCGCGCCAACCATCACCGAGCGTCACCGTCACCGCTACGAAGTGAACAACCTGCTGTTGAAACAAATTGAAGCTGCGGGCCTGCGCATTGCAGGCCGTTCCGGGGATGATCAGTTGGTCGAGATCATCGAGGCGCCGAACCACCCGTGGTTCGTCGCCTGTCAGTTCCATCCGGAGTTTACTTCTACGCCGCGTGATGGGCACCCGCTGTTTGCTGGCTTTGTAAAAGCCGCCAGCGAGTACCAGAAGCGCCAGGCGAAGTAAAAAAAGTTAGAACGGCAACGCGTACCTTTGGTACGCGTTGTTTGTCTGGAGTTTTAGTTTAACTTGTACTGAGGAAAATCTAATGTCCAAAATCGTTAAAGTCATCGGTCGTGAAATCATCGACTCCCGTGGTAACCCGACTGTTGAAGCCGAAGTACACCTGGAAGGTGGTTTCGTCGGTATGGCAGCTGCTCCGTCAGGTGCTTCTACTGGTTCCCGCGAAGCGCTGGAACTGCGCGATGGCGACAAATCCCGTTTCCTGGGTAAAGGCGTAACCAAAGCTGTTGGCGCGGTTAACGGCCCGATCGCTCAGGCTATCCTTGGCAAAGACGCTAAAGACCAGGCTGGCATCGATAAGGTAATGATCGACCTGGACGGTACTGAAAACAAATCTAACTTCGGTGCGAACGCAATCCTGGCTGTGTCTCTGGCAAACGCCAAAGCAGCAGCAGCGTCCAAAGGCCTGCCGCTGTACGCGCACATCGCTGAACTGAACGGTACTGCGGGTAAATACTCCATGCCGGTTCCGATGATGAACATCATCAACGGCGGTGAGCACGCAGACAACAACGTCGACATCCAGGAGTTCATGATTCAGCCGGTTGGCGCTTCAAGCGTTAAAGAAGCCATCCGTATGGGTTCTGAAGTTTTCCATCACCTGGCTAAAGTGCTGAAGGGCAAAGGCATGAACACCGCTGTTGGCGACGAAGGCGGCTACGCGCCGAACCTGGGTTCCAACGCAGAAGCGCTGGCTGTTATCGCTGAAGCGGTTAAAGCTGCAGGCTATGAACTGGGCAAAGACATCACTCTGGCGATGGACTGCGCAGCGTCTGAATTCTACAAAGACGGTAAATACGTTCTGGCTGGCGAAGGCAACAAAGCGTTCACCTCTGAAGAGTTCACCCACTTCCTGGAAGACCTGACCAAACAGTACCCGATCGTTTCTATCGAAGACGGTCTGGACGAGTCTGACTGGGCCGGTTTTGCTTACCAGACCAAAGTACTGGGCGACAAAATCCAGCTGGTTGGCGACGATCTGTTCGTAACCAACACCAAGATCCTGAAAGAAGGCATCGAGAAAGGCATCGCTAACTCCATCCTGATCAAATTCAACCAGATCGGTTCTCTGACCGAAACTCTGGCTGCAATCAAGATGGCGAAAGACGCTGGCTACACTGCCGTTATCTCTCACCGTTCTGGCGAAACTGAAGACGCTACCATCGCAGATCTCGCTGTTGGTACCGCTGCAGGCCAGATCAAAACCGGTTCTATGAGCCGTTCTGACCGCGTTGCTAAATACAACCAGCTGATTCGTATCGAAGAAGCGCTGGGTGAAAAAGCGCCGTACAACGGTCGTAAAGAGATCAAAGGCCAGTAATCCACTGCCTGAGACAAAAATGCCAGCCTCGCGGCTGGCATTTTTTTTGGTTATTTGAAATCAACCGCCATCTGTTCAGGGATGGTTAGCCCCCGGGTGGTCTGGACGCAGCGGGCGATATAGTCGGTGAAGCGCGGCGGTTTACGCATTCCCATGCTCAGCAGTTTATCGTTGCTGAAGCGGACGTTAAGGGTGGCGAACGCGCCATACAAGCGCATGGCTTTCAGCATCAGGCGCTCGTTGCAGGGGCCGAAAATGTCCTTCAGCTCGCGGCGCATTTTAACCAGCGTTTCGTAGCTCACCTGGGCGTACTTATCGCCAACCGGCGCTTTTTCCAGCGCCAGCGCCATACCGCGATCGATATCGGCAAACTTCACGCTGTTCTCTTCACCTGCGGAAATATGCACCACTTCGCCGTTCCCGGCCTGGCTGTCCAGCAGCATCAGCAGCGCATCGGCGCAGTAATCCACCGGGATAACGTCAATACGGTCTTCCATTGAACACATGAACTTTTGCAGCATAAGCCCCATGCTGAACACCCAGAAGATGCTGCTGGAAGGCTGGCAGCCATGGCGCGTGTGGCCGACGACGATGGATGGGCGGGCAATCAGCAGCGGCAACTGCGGGCACTGCTCGCGCATCAGTCGCTCAATGGTGGATTTAGAGTGGGTATATTCGACGAGGTGCTCGGCGTTTTCCCGGAACTCCGCGCTCTCCGCAACCAGAGAGTCCGGTTCAGGCGCGCAGGACATCGCGGTACCGACGTGCAGAAAACGCTGTAATCCCGTTACCTGAGCCATACGGCGCGCGAACGCCAGCGTACCTTCCACGTTCACTTTCCAGATTAGCGGGTTGTTGCCAAAAGAGGCGACGGCGGCGCAGTTGAGCACATGGGTCACCTCGTTCAGGCGCGCATCATCAAGAAAATCGTCTGGATTGCCGAGATCGCCGAGAAGAATGTCATCTTCGGTCAGGGTATTCAGCTTCTCATCACGGATATTAAACTTGCGCATGTTGTCTTTGACACGCTCAAGCCCCTTTGCGCGATCGCTTGCCCGCACTAACAACAGTAAATTGACCGGTTGGTTGTCGTTAAGAATTTTTTCCAGCGCTGCTCCGCCGAGAAACCCGGTAACGCCTGTAATTAATAATGTATTCATGAATGCTATCTCATCATGGTAGGTCAGGCGGATTTTAGGCAGGCGAAATTAAACGGCGTATCAATAAAACGATGTGCTTAATATGCGGGTCTTAAGCTTATTTTAAGGTTTGATAAAACGGAGGGTGTATTTGACTCTCTGAAGAATGAAAAAATTCCTTTTCTTTTTATTAAGTGATTATCATATTGATTTTAAAGGATTTATTTTTGTTTCTATAAAGCCATTAACTAATTCAAATTGTAAAATAAATAATAATTTGTAACATCATTTGCCCGTGTCGCAGTTGAGTGGTAAATAATTAAAAAATGACTTATTGATGCATTGTTTAATTATTTTAGTGTTGTTTTATGATAAAGGCCTCGCCGTCACGAGGCCGTTAAAAATAACGAGGGGTTATAACAACAGCGGTAATGTGGCACTGGCGGTTTGCTGGCTGACTTCACTGTAGTGGCCATCGAGCGAGATAAGCGAGGTGGTCAACAGTTCCACTAACAACATCACCCCGACCTTGGCGGTTAAGGCGCCAGCGCTCAGCGGCCCTTCAGGTTTTGCGGCCACCAGCAGCATATCGCTCAGGGTCGCCAGCGGACTGCGCGGGGTATTGCTCAGGGCGAGCACTTTCGCGCCGCGTTTACGCGCCAGCTTTACCACGTGCAGAAGATCGCGGGTTGAACCGGAACTGGAAATGGCGACCACCAGATCGTCTTTGGTCAGTGTCGTCGCATTCATTGCCGCGCGGTGCATATCGCTGAACAGCTGCGCTGGTTTTCCGAGACGCAGCAGCTTGTAGTGCAGGTATTCGCCTAAAATCGCGCTGGCCGCGACGCCGTATATTTGCACCGAGCGCGACTGGTGGAGCACCCCGGCGGCGGTGTCCAGCAGCGCTCTGTCCAGCAGCGTGGCGGTATCCTGCAACGCCTGGACGGACTCGCTGACGACATCGTCTATCTTATCGCCTGTCGGTTGCGGCGCCTGATTCTGCTGGATATCCAACGCCAGCGCCATTTTGAACTCGTTATAGCCTTTGCAGCCCAGGGTGCGGCACAGGCGCGTCACGCTGGCTTCGCTGGTTTCGGTTTCACGCGCCAGTTCGGTGATGGTCAGGTAGAGCACCTTTGCCGGTGCGCCCAGCACAAATTCCCCCAGCTTTTGCTGTGTCGGGCTGTACCCGGAGACTTCCTGGCGCAGCCTCAGCAACAGATTTTCATTTTCTGACATGCACACATCCTTTAATGCTTTTTCTGCCGTTAGTGTGGGGAAAGCCTGCTGAAGATGCCAGTCATTTTAAAAAAGTATGATCCGTCTCGCGATATTTGGCGGTAATTTTCGCTTTTTATTATTTATGTGGTAAAAATTTTCATCATAATCTGGGGTCGTGGAGATTTTTTTATGTCACTCTTTAGCGGTGCGTCATCTGGGGCGCTGTTCGAAAAAGCACAACGGTTCGGCAAATCCTTCATGCTGCCGATCGCCGTTTTACCGGCGGCGGGCCTGCTGTTGGGGATTGGCGGCGCGTTGTCGAACCCGAATACGCTGACGGCGTATCCGTTTCTGAACGTCGGCTGGCTGCAGGCTATTTTTACCATCATGAGTAGCGCCGGTTCGATAGTCTTCGCCAACCTGTCGGTGCTGTTCGCCGTCGGTGTGGCGGTTGGGCTGGCGAAGTCCGATAAAGGTACTGCGGGGCTTGCCGCGCTGCTGGCGTTTTTGGTGATGAACGCCACCATCAATGCGCTGTTGATCCTGACCGGTACGCTGGCGCATGAAAACCCCGGCGCCGTCGGTCAGGGGATGACGCTTGGCATTCAGACGCTGGAGACCGGGGTCTTTGGCGGCGTGGTGATTGGTTTAGTGACCTGCCTGCTGCACAACCGGTATAACAAAATCGCGCTGCCGCAGTTCCTCGGGTTCTTTGGCGGTTCGCGCTTCGTACCGATAGTCAGCTCCTTCGCGGCGATTTTTATCGGCGCGCTGATGACCGTTATTTGGCCACATTTCCAGAAGCTGATTTTTGGCCTGGGCGGGCTGGTGGAAGCGACAGGTTATGTCGGCACGCTGCTGTACGGTTTTATCCTGCGTATGCTGGGCCCGTTCGGCCTGCACCACATTTTTTACCTGCCGTTCTGGACGACGGCGCTGGGCGGCAGCGAGATGATTAACGGTCATCTGATCGAAGGTACGCAGCGTATTTTCTTCGCCCAGCTTGCTGATCCGAATACGCAGCATTTCTACATCGGCACCTCGCGCTTTATGTCCGGGCGCTTCATTACCATGATGTTTGGTCTGCTGGGCGCCTGTCTGGCGATGTACCACACGGCGAAACCGCAGAACAAAAAACGCGTGGCGGGCCTGCTGCTCTCGGCGGCACTGACCTCGTTCCTGACGGGGATCACCGAGCCGATTGAGTTCTCGTTCCTGTTTATCGCGCCGGTGCTCTACGTGATTCACGCGCTGTTTGACGGTCTGGCCTTCATGCTCGCGCACATGCTGCATATCACCATTGGGCAGACCTTCTCCGGCGGCTTCATTGATTTCGTCCTGTTCGGCATTTTGCAGGGCGAGGCGAAAACCCACTGGATGTATGTCCCGCTGGTGGGGATCCCATGGTTCTTCCTCTACTACTTTACCTTCCGTTTCCTGATTAACCGCTTTGATTTCGCCACCCCGGGTCGTGAAAAAGAGCCAGTCGCTGAAGAGACCGTCGCGCAAAGCGAGCGCGCGCAGGCCATCATTACCGCACTGGGCGGTAAAGCGAATCTGGAAGAGGTGGACTGCTGCGCGACCCGTCTGCGCATCACGGTAAAAGAGGGAAGCAAAGTCGATGAACAGGCCCTGAAAGCGACGGGGGCGCGTGGAGTGATTGTTCGCGGCAACGGTGTGCAGGTGATTTACGGACCGCACGTCACCATCATCAAAAACGAAGTTGAAGAGATTTTAGCCTAATGAAAACAATGTTAGAGACGGTAAAAGGGAAACTGATTGTCTCCTGCCAGGCGCTGGAAAATGAACCTTTGCACAGCGCGTTTATCATGTCACGGATGGCGGTAGCGGCGGCAGAAGGTGGTGCAACAGGCATTCGTGCGAACAGCGCGGTGGATATCAAGGCTATCAAAGAGCAGGTGAGTCTGCCGGTCATCGGCATCCTTAAGCGCGACTACCCGGACAGCGAGGTGTTTATCACCGCCACGATGCGCGAAGTGGACGAGCTGATGGCGGTTGAGCCGGAGATGGTCGCCCTGGACGCCACTGACCGACCGCGTCCGGATGGGCAGCGGCTTGCGGAGATGGTGGCGCAGATCCGCGCGCGTTATCCGTCGCTGCTGCTGATGGCGGATGTCTCAAGCGTCGAGGAAGCGAGAACGGCGCAGATGCTGGGTTTTGACTGCGTTGGCACCACGCTGTACGGCTACACTCGCGCCACGAAAGGCCGTTCATTGCCGGAAGACGACTGCCGTTTCCTGAATGATGTGCTGGCTGCGGTATCCATTCCGGTTATCGCTGAAGGTAATGTGGAAACACCGGCTATCGCCGCACGCTGTCTGGCGATGGGGGCGCACGCGGTGGTGGTCGGCGGTGCGATTACCCGCCCGCAGCAAATTACCGGGCGCTTTGTGGCCGCGATCGCCGGGGAAAGCACCAATCAGGCATGACCGTTGATGCGGGATCTGCGATAATTACTGTTTACCCCTTTAACAGAGACGATTATGCAGTACCCGATTAACGAAATGTTCCAGACCCTGCAAGGCGAGGGTTACTTCACCGGCGTTCCTGCCATTTTTATTCGGTTGCAGGGATGTCCGGTGGGCTGTGCATGGTGCGATACCAAACATACCTGGGACATGCTTGAAGATCGGGAAGTGTCGCTGTTCAGTATTCTCGCGAAAACCAAAGAGAGCGACAAATGGGGGGCGGCAACGGCTGAAGACCTGCTGGCTGCCATCGTGCGTCAGGGCTGGACCGCGCGCCATGTTGTGATCACCGGCGGCGAACCCTGCATTCATGATTTAACGCCGCTGACCACACTGCTCGAGCAAAATGGCTACAGCTGCCAGATTGAAACCAGCGGCACCCATGAAGTGCGCTGCTCCCATAGCACCTGGGTCACCGTGTCGCCGAAAGTGAATATGCGCGGCGGGTATGAGGTGCTGTCGCAGGCGCTGCATCGGGCGGATGAGATTAAACATCCGGTCGGTCGCGTGCGTGATATCGAAGCGCTGGATGAACTGCTGGAAACGCTGAGCGATGATAAGCAACGGGTGATCGCGTTACAGCCTATCAGCCAGAAAGATGACGCGACGCGACTGTGCATCGAGACCTGCATTGCGCGCAACTGGCGCCTGTCGATGCAGACGCACAAGTACCTGCATATCGCCTGAGAAAAAGCGCCGGGTGACACAACATGTCACCCGGCGTGTTCCCGTCGGTCAACTAGGCGTTCGACCAGCTCTGAATGGCATCGACCTCGTTCAGATCGCCATGAAACACGGCATACGATTTTTTCAAAATCACATCGGTATGTGTCGTCAGATCCCTGAAAATGCCTTTATTCATGGCCTCGTAGCGCTTCGCGTGCGCGTCGGTCGGCATGAAGACATCTTTTACCCTGACCATCTTGCTGACCGCGGCGTCGTAGGAGGGGTATAAACCGAGACCAACGGCGGTATTGATGGCCGCTCCCAGACTTGCGCAGCCGTTAATTTCGTTGCGTCTGGCAGGAAGATTAAACACATCGGCAAAGATTTGCATAAACAGATCGCTGTTTGAACCACCGCCGGTAATAATGATTTCTTTGGCGAAATGGCGCATTTCATTGCACATGTTGTCGTAGTTGTTTTTCAACGTCAGGGCGATGCTTTCGAGGATAGAGCGGTAGATCCAGGCATAATCCATATTGGCGTTAAAACCTATCATAATTCCCCGCTTGAAGGGTTCCCACGGATTGGTCAGCCAGTCGAGCACGGTCATCAGACCGTCACAGCCAGGCGGTACCTGCGCGGCTTTTTGATTGAGCAAATCTTCCGGCGACAGACCCAGCGCTTTTGCGTCCTTAATCAGCGAATCCCCCAACATATCCCGCAGCCAGCTCACGGTCCACATCCCTTTACGAATGCCGTATCCCTCATACAGCAGCGTTTCTGGAACCGACGACATGATGGGCCAGTAGGCGACAGGATCTTTCGGCAGCGCTTTACCGTTCATCATCAGGGCGATATAGGTGCCAAGCGAAATCACCGCTGTTTCGTCGTTCAGAAGCCCAGCGCCCAGCGCTTCTACAGGTTTATCGCTGGTCGTACAGACGACGGGAATTCCCTGCGGAAATCCGGTCTTCTGTGCGGCGTCCGGGGTGATATGGCCTAAGACAGTCCCCGGCATCTGCACATCAAACAGCATACGGCGCGGGATATTGAACTTCGCGATGACCGCATCGTCATCGCTCCAGCGCCAGGTTTTGTAATCTACCGGCCACTGGCCGAAATAGTTGGCGATATTATCTTTGAATTCACCGGTTAAGCGGTGCGACAGGTAGCCTGAAAACGAGGTAACCCACGCGACGTCGCGGTGAGTGTGTTCGTAAGGCCGGGTGACGCGGGCGTCCTGCCAGCTAATCAGCGGCGCGGCGGGCGTGCCGTCCGCTTTGAGCAGCGCGCGACAGCAGCGGATGGAACCCAGACCGATCCCGACAATATCCCCAGGTTCGCCGGTAAACTGGCGCATCAGGTCTTTACCTGCCAGGCACAACGAGGTCCAGATATCGTCGTCAGGGTGCTCCGCCGTATCCGCATCCGGGGTGTGCATCGGTTGTAACAATCCTTTCCCTTCACACACCACATTCCCTGCAAGGTCGTACATCACGACCTTGGTACTTTGACTCCCACCATCAATTCCTATGATGTATTTCTTCGACATGGTCATTCTCCAGTTATTTTCTGACGTCACTTCCCTGACGCTTCAGAGGCCAGTGACGCCGCATTTTCGGGTTCGGCGTTGGCTGCGCGAATATTTCGAAACAGCAAAAAGGTAAAGATCACCACCATACAAACGGCGGCGAGTCCCATTAGCCACATATTGCGGTAGGCTTCCGCTGCGGGAAGCGTGTCCTGCCAGTGGCCGACGATGGGGTAAACGAACACGTCAGGCAAAAAGCCGATGACCGAGCAAATACCCACCGTGGTGCCCATAATGTAAGTGGGCGTTTTAGCTTCCCCCGGACAGGCAAAATAGAGACCCCGGGAGGCGTAGCAGGTGAAGGCCAGCAGCAGGATCAGGCCGATCCCCATCGCCACGGATTGCGGGTTGCTGTTGGTTACCAGAAGCGCCAGCAGGGTAAGAGCGCTAATGACACAGAGGATCTGAATCACCCGCGTCGGCGATTTGATGCGGCTGTAGGTGGTCATCAGTCCCCCCAGCGGGCCGCATATCGCGCGGAAGATCTTGTTTATCACGATGCCCATGTAGCTGGCGGCAACTAACCCCATCCCGTACATTTCGGTGAGGTAGTTGGTGGAATAGCTCAGGATGGCGTAAATGGTGTACACGCCGAAGATAACCAGGCTGCAGTACCAGGTGGTGCTGATGCGCAGTACGGAAAGAATGTCGCTGAGTTGAAAGGTTTTTTTCTCTTCACGACGGCTTTGTTCATGGCTGCTTTTCCCGTCGCTCACGAAAAACCAGCACAGAATGCCGAGCAGAATATACACCACGCTGTAAATCAGGATCACCGTCTTCAGGCTGTGGGCGTCATCCGGCGCGAAACGCGAGAATGCCCACATGGTAAAGACCGCCAGCGACATCACTCCCACGCCGCGCAGACCCTCCATCCAGCCCATGATCTTTCCTTGTTCGCTGTGATCGCCGAGCAGCGATGCGGCTTTGATGGAGACTGACCACAGCATCAGGATGGTGGTCACGGCGAAGGCCACCTGAATCGCCAGCATCACCCACAGCGGTGGATAGGTCGCCATGATAAACCCGAGCAGACCGGTGATAACCATCGCTGCGGTAATCATTTTGCGATGTGAGAATTTATCCGCAATTATTCCACTGGGCGCATACAGGATAATTGCGGTAATTCCGAAAGTACTCATGATTAACCCAATTTCGGTATTGCTAAATCCCATAAACTTGGCCATGGGAATTTGATAGATATAACGTAAATAGGCCAGATCAAAACTGACGCCACCGCTAAAACTGATAATGGCGAGGGTTATCCAACGGCGATATGATGATTGTTGCATATCGGGCTCTCATTTTGTGCGGACAAAAAAAAGAGAAAAGTAAGCCGCCTTTTTCAGGTGGATTACTTTTCTCATGGTCTCTAGTAATTGTTTTAACAAATAACATGCGGATGCTTTCCTGAGTGTGAGAGTAGTCACGCTTCTTAATGTTGATGGAAAAATTAATCTCTGTGATTTTCATCACATTCGTTCCTGTCAGGCTCATGCTAAAAATTAAACCAGTTACCAGAGAACATGAGAAAGGTGACTTCCCTCTCGCAGGGGAAGTTGCCTTTCTTTTTTTTTGCTTAAAGGATTTTGGAGACACATTATGTCAATCGAGTCACTCAACGCATTCTCAATGGATTTCTTCTCCCTGAAAGGTAAAACCGCGATTGTCACCGGCGGCAACAGCGGCCTGGGTCAGGCTTTCGCAATGGCGCTGGCGAAAGCAGGCGCCAACCTGTTTATCCCAAGCTTCATTAAAGATAACGGTGAAACCCGTGAGCTGATTGAGCAGCAGGGCGTTCAGGTCGAGTTTATGCAGGTGGATATCACCGCCAAAGGCGCGCCGCGTGAGATTATCGCCGCCTGCTGCAAACGCTTCGGCAGCGTCGATATTCTGGTGAACAACGCCGGGATCTGTAAGCTTAACAAGGTGTTGGATTTTGGTCGTGCCGACTGGGATCCGATGATTGACGTCAACCTGACGGCGGCATTTGAGCTGAGTCACGAAGCGGCGAAAATAATGATTCCGCAAAATTTTGGGAAAATCATTAATATCTGTTCACTGTTCTCTTATTTAGGTGGGCAGTGGTCTCCGGCCTATTCTGCGACAAAACATGCGCTGGCCGGTTTCACCAAAGCCTATTGCGATGAGCTTGGTCAATATAATATTCAGGTTAACGGTATTGCCCCCGGCTATTATGCGACAGATATTACATTGGCCACCCGCAGCAATCCTGAAACTAATCAACGGGTACTCGATCATATACCAGCGAATCGTTGGGGTGACACTCAGGATTTAATGGGGGCAATGGTCTTTCTTGCCAGCCGCGCATCTGATTATGTCAATGGCCATTTACTGGTTGTCGATGGCGGTTATCTGGTTCGTTAATTATTAATCCTTAATCGGGTGGTTTCTGTTTCTTATTTAATTTTCGTAATGGAAAGGAATTATTATGTCTTTGTCCCGTCAGGCTATTGTTGAGCAGATAAAAGAAATTGTTGGTCCTGAGCGCGTTATCACCGATGAGAACGTGCTCAAGAAAAACAGTATTGACCGTTTCAGAAAATATGCGGATATCCATGGCGTCTATACGTTGCCGATTCCGGCGGCGGTCGTCCGACTGGGCTCGACCGGGGAAGTCTCCCGCGTGCTGTCTTTTATGAACCGGCACAAGATAAACGGCGTGCCGCGGACCGGCGCGTCGGCCACCGAGGGAGGGCTGGAAACGGCCGTCAAAGACTCTCTGGTGCTCGACGGTTCCGCGATGAACAAGATTATCCGCATCGATATCGAAAACATGCAGGCAACCGCCCAGTGCGGCGTGCCGCTGGAAGTGCTGGAAAACTCGCTGCGTGAAAAAGGTTACACCACGGGGCATTCGCCGCAGTCGAAACCGCTGGCGCAAATGGGCGGGCTGGTCGCTACCCGCAGTATTGGCCAGTTTTCCACGCTGTATGGCGCCATCGAGGATATGGTGGTGGGCCTGGAGGCGGTGCTGCCTGACGGCACCGTCACCCGCATTAAAAATGTGCCACGCCGCGCCGCCGGGCCGGATATCCGCCACATCATCATCGGCAACGAAGGCGCGCTGTGCTACATCACCGAAGTGACCGTGAAGATCTTCAAATTCATGCCGGAAAATAACCTGTTCTATGGCTATATCCTTGATGACATGAAAACGGGCTTCAACATCCTGCGTGAAGTGATGGTGGAAGGCTATCGCCCTTCGATAGCCCGTCTGTATGACGCCGAAGACGGTACCCAGCACTTTACGCATTTCGCCGACGGCAGGTGCGTGCTGATCTTTATGGCGGAAGGTAACCCGCGGATCGCGAAAGCCACCGGTGAAGGGATCGCCGACATCGTATCCCGCTATCCGCAGTGTCAGCGCGTGGACAGCAAGCTGATCGAAAACTGGTTCAACAATCTGAACTGGGGGCCGGATAAAGTCGCAGCAGAGCGGGTGCAGATCCTCAAAACCGGCAATATGGGCTTTACCACCGAGGTGTCAGGGGACTGGAGCTGCATCCATCAGATCTACGAGCGCGTGATCCAGCGGATCCGCAATGAGTTTCCGCACGCCGATGATATCACCATGCTGGGCGGTCACTCCTCTCACAGCTATATCAACGGCACCAACATGTACTTTGTCTACGACTACAACGTGGTGGGCTGCAAACCGGAGGAGGAAATCGATAAGTACCACAATCCGCTTAACAAAATCATTTGCGAAGAGACGATTCGCCTTGGCGGCTCAATGGTTCACCACCACGGCATAGGCAAACACCGCGTGCACTGGAGCAAGCTGGAGCACGGGAGCGCCTGGGCGCTGATGGAAGGACTCAAACGTCAGTTCGATCCAAACGGCATCATGAACGCAGGTACTCTCTATCCGTTGGAAAAATAACGCGCGTAACGGCTTCCCGTGCGGGAAGCCGTTTTTTGCAAAAGGGAAAGCTATGAACGCGTCACCGGTACGTATGGACGATTTACCGCTTACCCGATTTCACTGGCGCATCGCCGGACTTACCTTTGGCGCGCATCTGACGGACGGCTACGTGCTGGGGGTCGTCGGTTACGCCATGATTCAGCTACAGCCGCAGATGCAGCTGACGGCCTTGCAGGAGGGGTTGATCGGCGCTTCAGCGCTGTTCGGCCTGTTTCTGGGCAGCCTGTTCCTGGGCTGGCTATCGGACTACATCGGACGCCAGCGTATCTTCACCTTCAGCTTCCTGCTGATCACCCTGGCGTCCTTTTTACAGTTTTTCGTGACCTCGCCGGAGCCGCTCATTTTACTCCGGGTTCTCATCGGCTTTGGTCTTGGCGGCGACTATTCAGTCGGCCATACGCTACTGGCGGAGTTCTCGCCTAAACGCTATCGCGGCATGCTGCTTGGCGCGTTCAGTGTGGTCTGGACTATCGGTTACGTGCTGGCGAGCGTGGCCGGACATGTGTGGATAGACAGTTTTCCCGACGCCTGGCGCTGGCTGCTGGCGTCAGCTTCCGCTCCGGCGCTGCTGATAACGCTGCTGCGGGTGGGTACGCCGGAATCCCCGCGTTGGCTGATGCGCCAGGGAAGGATCGGTGAAGCGCATGCGGTGGTTCGTCGCTTCCTGGGCGCCAACGTTCTGCCGGGCGATGAAATCGCCAGCGTCACCACGCGCCACATCAGCACGTTGTTCTCTACTCGCTACTGGCGGCGAACGGCGTTTAACAGCATCTTTTTTATCTGTCTGGTGGTGCCGTGGTTTGTGATTTACACCTGGTTGCCGACCATCGCGCAGCACATTGGGCTGGAGGATGCCCTGACCGCAAGCCTTATCCTCAATGCGCTACTCATCGTCGGTGCGCTGCTGGGGCTGGTGCTGACCTGGTCGCTGTCCCGCCGCCGGTTTCTGATAAGCAGTTTTGTGCTGCTGGCGGTCACGTTGACGGCGCTGGCCTTAACGCCAGCCAGCAACAGCACCGCCATCCTGCTGCTGTTTGTCCTGTTCAGTACGGCAATTTCGGCCGCCAGCAATCTGGTGGGGATCCTCCCGGCGGAAAGTTTCCCGACCGATATCCGATCGCTTGGCGTCGGTTTCGCCACGGCGATGAGCCGACTGGGCGCGGCAATCAGCACCGGCCTGTTGCCGGTGGCGCTGGTGTCGTGGGGGATGCGTAATACGCTGCTGGTACTGGTCGCAGTGCTGCTGGTGGGGTTGCTGGTGTCGCTGTTGTGGGCGCCGGAAACCCGGAATTTATCGCTGGTGGAGGCGGCCGGGGGCGCGTCGACGCCGCAGGGGAAGGGAAATGAACATTCTGTTGGCGTTTAAAGCGGAGCCGGACCTGTCGATGCTGGTCGACTCGGACTGGCAGCAGGCGGCCTGCGCGAACCAGGCGCCAGATCCCTCGCTGATGCGGGTGGTGATGGGCAACGACGAACAGGGCGCCGCGGAACTGATGCTACAGGCGAGGGATATCGACCCTACGCTGGCGCTGGCGGCCATTACGCTTGGCGACGATCGCGCCGTCGGGCTGCTGCGTCACCTGGCTGCGCTGGGCATTGGTCAACGTACGTTACTGCACAGTGCGGCGGATAGCCGGTTTTCTCCCGCATGGGTGGCGGAGCAACTGGCGCAGCAGGTACGGCGGTTAAGCAGCGAGATGGTGCTGGTTGGCACCCAGAGCAGCGAGGGGCAAAACGGGCAAACCGGCTGGTTGTTGGCGGAGATGCTCGGCTGGCCGTGCCTGACGCAGGTGAGCCGCTTGCTTCCGGCGTCCGACGCAATGGCGGTTGAGTGCCGTAGCGCCACGCACATCAGTCGCTGGCAACTGCGACAGCCTGCGGTTCTGATGGTGCAAAACCGCGGCCAGCTGGCGCTGCGGGTCCCCGGAATGCGGGCGCGGCTGGCGGCGGCGCGGGCGGAGGTTGAGGTTGTTGAGGCTACACCGCCTGGCGAACCGCGGCTTCAGTGCCGGGCGCTGGCGCGTAACGCGCAGTTGCGGGCGGGGCGGGTGATTGCGGGCGGCAGCGCGCAGGAGAATGTGCAGCAGCTGTGGCGGGACGGACTGGCAGAAAGGATGAGGCGATGAAGATTGCGCTGGTCATACGAAATCTGGATGAGGGCCATGCCCTGACGGCGTTTCTCGAAAATTGCGGGCTGGCGGAGACCGACCGGGTTTGCTGGCAACTGACGGGAGAGTGCGCGCTGCCGGAACAGTGGCTGGCGCCGCTGGAAGACGCGTTTCGCCATACTCCTGCGGACCTCGTTCTCTTTGCTGGCGGAATGGTCGGCGATGAGCTGGCCACGCGGCTGGCATGGCGTTTACGGGGCTGCGGAGTCTGTCAGGTTCGGGCATTTGACGCCGTAAAAGGGACCGTCTCCCGGGCGGTATACGGCAACGCCTTGAACGCAGAGCTGGCGCCGGGCCGCGCGCCGTTGTGCCTGTCTTTGGCGACGGGATATGCGGGAAATACACGGCAGGCGACGGGGCTGCCGGTCGATACGCTGCTGCATCCCGCACCGCTACGTGCTGGCCTTTTACCGCCGGCGCACCAGGATATTGCGCAAAACCCGTTGCTGTGCGCCTTGCGGGTGCTGGCGTGCGGGCAGGGAGCATTCGGCGTGGAGAGCGAAAGGCTGGCGCAGGCGTTAGGCGCTGAGGCGGGTTTTTCCCGCCAGCGGGTGATGTCCGGCGGCTGCGACGAGCAGCGGATGCTCGGGATTTCCGGGCATCAGGTTGCGCCCGCGCTGTGTTTTGTCGTCGGCGCGTCCGGCGCGTCGGCATTTATGGCCGGGGTTGAGGCAAGCCGCTACATCGTGGCTATCAATCATGACCCTAACGCGTCGGTGTTTGCGGCGGCGGATATCGGCGTCGTGGGGGACGCCGCGGAGGTGCTTGAAGCGCTCGCTACCTGTTACCAGCAAGCGTCAGTTCAGTAATTTCGCCAGTTTCCAGACGTCGGTATTGGTGGTGGAGAGCGCGGCGACGCCTGCGGCCATCGCGTTGCGCGCATCTTCTTCATCGCACACCAGCCCGCCCGCAATCAGCGGCTGACGGACCTTTTCCGTTACCCATCCCAGCACTTTCGGCATACACCCTGGCAGGATCTCAATGCAGTCGGCGTTGGATTGCGCCACCTGTTTATCAATGTTGTGAAAAGAGATGGAGTCGACGATGAACAGACGGTGAATACAGAAATAGCCTTCCGCGCGAGCGGCTTTCAGCATTGCGGCTTTGGTGCTGATAATGCCGTCGACCTGGGTGACCAGCTTCAGAAACTGAATGACAACCTCTTTATTGGAGGCGCCCTCAAGCAAATCGACATGCACAAACGCGAATTTCCCCGCCTGTTTGATTTTCTGCACGATGCTGCTGATGGTGCAGATATTGCCGTACAGCACGGAGATAAACTGGCACTCGGAGGCGATGGCAAGCTGCAGGCTGGCGTTATCTTTAACCGCGGCGATAACCGGGTTTTGTCGTAACTGGTGGAGTAAAGGCACGCGGTGATCCTTAGTAAAGTTAACCAAAACGTAAGACGATGCCGGAACCTGACGGCGGATAGCGCCAGGCGCTGAGCGCCGCATCGCCCACCATTAACCGACAACAGCCGCACTCAAGGCAGCCCTGATGATGAAATATCAGCCTGCCATCGGCATCGCGCTGAAACAAGCCTGCGGGACAGATCTTTTCCAGTAATGCCGCCTGCTGTTCATCCACGTCATCCTGTAGGTCGATGTGAGAACGGCGGTCAGGGTGATAGCAGTTTTGCGCCAGGCTTTCGCTTACAGACATTGCAGGCTCCTTATTATATCGGCGGTCAGGCGGCGTAGCCCCCTGCGGCGGCCGTGGCGCAGCAGGATGCGCCATAGCGCAGGATTCACGTCGGCATCGGCGCGGCTCAGGTCGGCCATCACCCCACTGCACAACGTGGGCCATGCCTGATACCAGCCGCTGCGCTGTAGCAGGGCGGGCAGCCGCTGATAGCGTTTGAGCTGCCGCCAGAGCAGGCTTTTTTGCAACTGGCGATCGTACAGCGCATGCAGCGGAATGTCCGGTGTGCGGCGGGCGGCGATCAGCGTATCCGCCGCTGCCCTGGCGCTCAGTACCGCCATATCCATACCGCGAATGGTAAACCCGGCGTTGATGCAGGTGCGTAGCGTATCCCCGACCAGCAGCCACCCGTTGCCTGCCCGTTGTCCCGGCAGGCTGTTAAGCCCGCCCTCAGGCACCAGATGGGCACCATACTCCAGCGTTTGCGCGCCGCGCAGCAGCGGGCGTAGCGTGGGGTGCTCCTTGAGTTGAGAAAGCAGGGCGGATGCCGCCGCAGGGCCATCGCGCAGCGACGCCAGCGGGGCAACAATGCCGAGCGACAGCGACTGGCGGTTGGTATACAAAAATGCGCCCGCCGGTTTGCTGCCACACAAGTTGCCGCTAAACAGCCATGCCGCGCCCTGATGCGCCTCAAGATGAAAACGCTCTTCGAGGCGGGCAGGCTCCAGCGCCAGGGTTTCTTTAATGCCGAGCGCCATACTGGTCGGTGACGGTGAGGCTATCAGGCCGCTCTGTTCCGCCAGCAGGCTATTCGCCCCTTCCGCCAGCACCACGACGCCCGCGCGCAGCAGTTCACCATCACACAGCACGCCCGTCACGCGGCCGTGCTCCCGGTGCAGCGCGTCCACGGTTACGCCGTACAGGCACTGCGCGCCAGCCGCTTGCGCCTGTGCGGCATACCAGGGGTCAAAATGCGCGCGCAGAATACTCCAGGACGGGCTGGCCGGTTGCTGGTGGTTAAGCGTGGTCGCGCCGCTGTCGGTCAGCAGAGAAAAATGTTCGTGGGTGATGGCGCGCTCCAGCGGCGCGTGGTCGGTAAAGCCGGGGATGATGTCGTTGAGAGCGTAGCCGTAGAGTCGACCGCCGGAGAGGTTTTTTTGGCCTGGCTGTTCGCCACGCTCAAGCAGTAGCACTGACAGCCCGGCACGGGCGCAGAGGAGTGCGCAGGTCGTGCCCGCTATCCCTGCGCCAATAATGATAATGTCAAAATCGTCCGCCATCCTGCGCTCCTGCATTCAAGAACGCTTCACCCTACCATGGCGGTATCCGGGGCGAATTGACCCTTATCACTCCCCGCGATAAATGCAGCCTGCGGTGCAGGTTTCTTTGATCATGACTGCGCTCAGCAGGGGGACCTGCGGTTTCATTTGATCCCAGATCCATTTCGCCAGCACTTCGCTGGTGGGATTGGACAGGCCGGGAATATCGTTCAGGCAGTAATGATCGAGACGATCGTAAGTCGGCTTAAACGCCGCCTTCAGCTCAGCAAAATCCATGATCCAACCCGTATGCGGATCCACCTCGCCGGTGATTTCCAGACGAACCATAAAGGAGTGCCCGTGCAGGCGACCGCACTTGTGGCCTTCCGGTACGTGCGGCAGGCGGTGGGCGGCTTCAAAGGTGAAATCTTTAAACAGGGTGGTGGACATCATGAACTCTCAAAAATGCGGAAAAAACCGGCGCATGATACCGGAAAGCGTTTTTTTTCGCATTGATTAAAACCGCCATTTACCATTGTCGCCTATTTATAACGACGGAATATGAAGGATTTCTATATTTTTCAATTAATTGAGTTATCTGTTTTGCAGGTAAGGACGATAACTAAAACAGGTTAGTCCATTTGGTTATTTATTATTTCTATCCTTTCTTTAATTGTTACTATCCCCGCCGTTAACCTTATCCCCAGTTTGGGTTTTCTCGCTTAAATTCGGCTTTGCTACTGGAACATAACGACGCATGACAACACAGGCCCCTTCTTCCGCATTGCTTCCGCTAAACCCGGAGCAGCTGGCACGCCTGCAGGCAGCCACAACCGATTTTTCTCCCACCCAGCTTGCCTGGGCGTCCGGCTATTTCTGGGGCATGCTGAACCAGCATCCGGGCGCGGTGGCGTCTGCCCCCGCGCAGGCGGCGGAGGTGCCGGCGATAACAGTGATTTGTGCCTCTCAGACCGGCAATGCTCGCCGCGTGGCGGAGGTGCTTCGCGATGATCTGCTGGCGGCAAAGCTGAATGTGAATCTGGTTAACGCCGGAGATTACAAATTTAAGCAAATCGCATCAGAAAAACTGCTGCTGGTGGTGGCGTCTACCCAGGGTGAAGGCGAACCAGCGGAAGAAGCGGTCGCTCTGCACAAATTCCTGTTCTCGAAAAAAGCGCCGAAGCTCGACAATACCGCGTTTGCGGTGTTCGGCCTTGGCGATACCTCCTATGAATTCTTCTGCCAGTCCGGCAAAGATTTCGACAGCCGTCTGGCGGAACTCGGCGGCGAACGCCTTCTGGACAGGGTCGATGCCGACGTTGAATATCAGGCCGCGGCGGCGCAGTGGCGCGAGCGGGTGGTTGAAGTGCTGAAAGCGCGCGCGCCAGCGGCGACGGGCGCTCTCCCGGCGAGCGCGACCGGCGCCTTCAACGAGGTTCATACCAGCCCGTATACCAAAGACTCGCCACTGACGGCGACGCTCTGCGTTAACCAGAAGATTACCGGCCGCGATTCACAAAAAGACGTGCGTCATATCGAAATCGATTTAGGCGATTCCGGCCTGCGCTATCAGCCCGGCGACGCGCTGGGCGTCTGGTACCAGAACGACCCGGCATTAGTGAAAGAGCTGGTAGAGCTGCTGTGGCTGAAAGGCGACGAGCCGGTCACCGTTGAAGGTAAAACGCAGCCGCTCTCTGAAGCGTTGCAGTGGCAGTTCGAGCTGACGGTGAACACGGCAAATATCGTTGAGCATTACGCCACGCTGACCCGCAGCAAAGCGCTGCTGCCGCTGGTGGGCGACAGGGCGAAACTTCAGCACTATGCCGCCGTGACGCCGATTGTCGATATGGTGCGGTTCGCGCCGGCGCAATTGGATGCAGAGGCGCTGACTGGCCTGCTGCGCCCGCTGACGCCGCGCCTGTACTCTATTGCCTCTTCGCAGGCGGAGGTGGAGAGCGAAGTGCATGTCACTGTAGGCGTAGTGCGTTATGACATCGAAGGACGCGCGCGCGCCGGTGGCGCTTCAAGTTTCCTGGCCGATCGCGTGGAAGAAGAGGGCGAAGTGCGCGTCTTTATCGAACATAACGATAACTTCCGTCTGCCGACCAACCCGCAAACGCCGGTGATTATGATTGGCCCCGGTACCGGTATTGCGCCGTTCCGCGCCTTTATGCAACAGCGTGCGGCTGACGGGTCTGGCGGAAAAAACTGGCTGTTCTTCGGCAACCCGCACTTCACTGACGACTTCCTCTACCAGCTGGAGTGGCAGCGTTACGTGAAAGAAGGTGTGCTCTCGCGCATCGATCTGGCCTGGTCCCGCGACCAAAAAGAAAAAGTCTATGTACAAGACAAACTGCGCGCACAGGGCGCAGAGCTGTGGCGCTGGATCAATGACGGCGCCCACATTTATGTCTGCGGCGACGCCAATCGCATGGCGAAAGACGTTGAACAGGCGTTACTGGACGTGATTGCCGAATTCGGCGGTATGGATGCCGAAACGGCGGATGAATTTTTAAGTGAGCTGCGCGTAGAGCGCCGTTATCAGCGAGATGTCTACTAATGAGCGAAAAACATCCTGGCCCACGGGTGGTCGAAGGCAAACTGACGGATGCCGAGCGCATGAAGGTTGAGAGCAACTACCTGCGCGGCACCATTGCCGAAGATTTGAATGACGGTCTGACCGGCGGTTTCAACGGCGACAACTTCCTGCTGATCCGCTTCCACGGTATGTATCAGCAGGACGATCGCGATATCCGCGCCGAACGTGCGGCGCAAAAGCTGGAGCCGCGCCACGCGATGCTGCTGCGCTGCCGCCTGCCGGGTGGGGTGATCACCACTAAACAGTGGCAGGCGATCGATAAGTTCGCCCATGACAACACGATCTATGGCAGCATCCGTCTGACTAACCGTCAGACCTTCCAGTTCCACGGTATTCTGAAAAAGAACGTGAAACCGGTACACCAGATGCTGCACTCCGTCGGGCTGGACGCGCTGGCGACCGCCAACGACATGAACCGTAACGTGCTGTGCACTTCGAATCCGTATGAGTCCGAGCTGCACGCGCAGGCCTATGAGTGGGCGAAGAAGATCTCCGAGCACCTGCTGCCGCGCACCCGCGCCTATGCGGAGATCTGGCTCGATCAGGAAAAAGTCGCCACCACCGACGAAGAACCGATCCTCGGCCAGACCTATCTGCCGCGTAAGTTCAAAACCACGGTGGTGATCCCGCCGCAGAACGATATCGATCTGCACGCCAACGACATGAACTTTGTGGCGATTGCGGAAAACGGCAAGCTGGTCGGCTTTAACCTGCTGGTGGGCGGCGGTTTGTCCATTGAGCACGGCAACAAGAAAACCTATGCCCGCACCGCCAGCGAGTTCGGCTTCCTGCCGCTGGAGCACACGCTGGCGGTAGCCGAAGCGGTGGTGACGACCCAGCGAGACTGGGGCAACCGTACCGACCGTAAAAACGCGAAAACCAAATACACCCTGGAACGCGTCGGTGTTGAGACGTTTAAAGCCGAGGTTGAGCGTCGCGCCGGTATCAAATTTGAACCTGTCCGCCCGTACGAATTCACCGGTCGCGGCGACCGTATCGGCTGGGTGAAAGGTATCGACAATCACTGGCACC
The DNA here is from genome assembly GCF_019237635.1 of Pluralibacter sp. Taxonomy (GTDB): domain Bacteria; phylum Pseudomonadota; class Gammaproteobacteria; order Enterobacterales; family Enterobacteriaceae; genus Enterobacter_B. Next base: position 1,783 of record NZ_JAFAGS010000007.1, on the reverse strand, counting down.
TGACGCTGTTTATCGAAAACGGTCGTATTCTGGATTATCCGGGTCGTCCGCTGAAGACGGGTTTGCTGGAGATCGCGAAGATCCACAAAGGCGAGTTCCGCCTGACGGCGAACCAGAACCTGATCGTCGCCAGCGTCCCGGAAAGCGAAAAAGCGAAGATCGAAAAACTGGCGCGCGACCATGGGCTGATGGCGGCAGTGAAACCGCAGCGTGAAAACTCAATGGCCTGCGTGTCGTTTCCGACCTGTCCGCTGGCGATGGCGGAGGCCGAGCGCTTCCTGCCGTCGTTCACTGACAAAGTGGAAGCGATTCTGGGGAAACACGGTATTGCGGATGAACATATTGTGATGCGGGTGACCGGCTGCCCGAACGGCTGTGGCCGCGCGATGCTGGCGGAGATGGGGCTGGTCGGTAAAGCGCCGGGCCGTTACAACCTGCATCTGGGCGGCAACCGCATCGGTACGCGTATCCCTCGGATGTATCGCGAAAACATTACCGAATCGGAGATCCTCGATTCGGTCGACGAACTGGTTGGACGCTGGGCGAAAGAGCGTGAAGCGTGTGAAGGCTTCGGCGACTTTACGGTGCGTGCGGGCATCATACGCCCGGTGCTCGATCCGGCCCGGGATTTCTGGGAGTAACAACGAGAGGTCATTATGTCGGTACTCTTTCTTAACGCCCTTAACGAACTGCCAAACGTCGAACGCGTCCTGGCGCTCGCCGAAACCAACGCCCATCTGGAAACGCTGGACGCCGAAGGACGCGTGGCGTGGGCGCTGGAAAACCTGCCGGGCGATTATGTGCTCTCGTCGAGCTTTGGGATTCAGGCGGCGGTCAGTCTGCATCTGGTGAATTCGGTTCGTCCGGACATTCCGGTGATCCTCACCGATACCGGCTACCTGTTCCCGGAAACCTATCAGTTTATCGATGAACTAACGGACAGACTCGGGCTGAACCTCAAGGTCTACCGCGCGGAGCAGAGCGCGGCCTGGCAGGAGGCGCGCCACGGCAAACTGTGGGAGCAGGGTGTTGACGGCATTGAGAAATATAATGCAATCAACAAGGTTGAGCCGATGAACCGGGCACTGAAAGAGCTGAACGCGCAGACCTGGTTTGCCGGTCTGCGGCGCGAACAGTCCGGTAGCCGGGCGAATCTGCCGGTACTGGCTATCCAGCGCGGGGTGTTCAAAGTGCTGCCGATCATCGACTGGGACAACCGTACGGTGTACCAGTATCTGCAAAAGCACGGCCTGAAGTACCATCCGCTGTGGGACCAGGGCTACCTCTCTGTGGGCGACACCCACACAACCCGTAAATGGGAACCCGGTATGGCGGAAGAAGAGACGCGCTTTTTTGGGCTGAAGCGGGAGTGCGGGTTGCACGAAGGGTGATAAAGTCGACACTACTCACTCTATTTCAATTTCTTATCCCGGTTATTCCGGGATGTTTTTCTAGAATAGAGCAAGCTTTTTTTAGTACGAAATAATACCCAGAATTCAATGGTGAAATATGGTTTGTTGATATAAGTCACAAATATAATCTGCTGGATACGTGACCATCGATATTTCTTTCTCTGCCAGATGGAATATCTGTGGTGATGTTTAATTATTGGGGGAAAACCCGCCAGAATGAAAAGGGCGGTGGCGATGATTACCACTTACTGTGCTGGCATTCACTGGACGTAGCGGCAATGGGCTACTGGATGGTGAAGCATAATATCTATGGCCTTACTGATTATTTTCAGAAATTAGGAATAGCAGATACTGAACGGGCCGCACAATTT
>NZ_JAFAGS010000123.1 GCF_019237635.1 Pluralibacter sp. | reverse complement strand
ACCGCGTTTGACGGTAATGTCGACATAGCTGCCGCGCTCGCTGTCGACGCCGCCTGCTTTACTCAGATAGGAAAGCAGGGAATCAGAGGCAACGCCGCCGTAAAGCCCGGGATTTCTCACATAGCCGGTCACGAAAACTTTTACCGGCTGGGCCTGCAATAGCGAGGCGTAAACATTCACGTTCGACTGATAGACCTCTTTGACCTTCGCGGTGACCAGGCTGTTCAACTGGCCGTTGGTCACGCCGTTCACCTTCAGCGGGCCGACGTTAGGGACAAAAATGTTGCCTTTAGGGTCAACGGGTAAGGCACCGTCAAAGTTGAATGCACCCCAGAGCCGTATCTGAATCGTATCGCCAAGCCCGATGACGTAATTGGGGTTAAAACCGATCCCTGCGCCACTATCTGCCGTTGCCCCGGTAAACAGCTGAGCGCCGAACATGCGGCTTAAGACGGGTTCCGGTTGTGGTGGGGGAGTATTATCAAAGCCGTTGCTATCTATTGTTTCCGCTTTCGCGGCAAGGATAGCGGGTAAGTCGGCTGCGCCAGTTAATTGCGGATCAGCGGTAATTCCGACCGCCATACCTTGACTGGAGTGTAAAATCGTCAGGATAAGTATCGATTTAACTAATTTCATAATAGGCTCTGTTAATAATATTGGTAGGTCATTAGTCTTTATGATCTTCAATGATGGTGATCAATAATTTGACCGTGCCAAACAGTAAACAACACACCAATAACCAGCTTGCTAAGAGATACGGAATATCCGGATACTTGGATTCTTGCGGCAATTGTGGGGAGCTGATCACGGACAGAGTTTTTAATTTTCGCGCACTTTCCATGCGTGTCTTTTCAATAGCCTGGAGGGCCAGTGAGTAGAGATCGGTATCAAATGTGACGGTTGATTTCAGGTCTTCAAAATCAGCCGCCATACTGTTGAGTTTTTTTCCGTCAGGCGCGGTAATTTTACTTTGCTCGACGTCGATTTGCGCCTGCAGTGATTTGATGGCGTTTTTGGTACTCACGACCTGGGGCGCATCTTCACGTAAATAGGTCAGCAGGTTGCGTAAATCCGCCTCCATTTCAATTTTTTTGCCGATTAGCGTATTGACGAGCGTTGTGGCAGCCTCGGCGGATGCCGCGGGGTCAAGCACATTGTTATTGTTCTGGTACGACAATAATCTGTTTTTGCTGAGGCTCAGGCGTTCTTTGGCTTGCTGTAACTCGTCTTCGGCAAACTGCATCTGCTCACGTGAGATTTTATGAGACAACTCGTTAATGAAGCGCTCTGACTCCTTCAGTATCGTCTGGTTGAACCGCCGGGCAAACTCGGGGGTAAAACCCTGTGTCTGGATGGTTAACAGGCCCGTTTTTTCGTCATAATCGACGGCCAGCCGCGCCCGGTAGTACTCGAGATACCGCTCTGCGCTGATGTCCACCGGCAGATGAAACAGAAAATCCCAGCCGCTTTGACCAAAGGCCTGATGAAAATCGAGCTGTTTATCCAGCGTCTGCAGCATGTCTGGCGAGTTCATGTACTCTTTCAGGTACAGGGAGTCTTCCGCAGATGATGGGTTGGAAGCGCCAAGCAGCAGGCCGACATTCAGGCTGGAAGTATCAAGATCGTTAGGGCGCTTTACCGCAACCTTTGACTCGCTGACAAAACGCGGCTGGCTGAAAATGACCAGGTAGATGATGAGTAAACACATCGGCGCGGCGATCATAATTTTCCACAGATGGCGCTGGATACCGATCTTCTTCCATTGATGTAATGACGTTCTGGCCCGGCGGATTTTCCTGGATAAATCTTTTCCTGACAGACATTGCTTAATATTCATGAGTTATTCAATAAACCACATTAATAGATTAGACGAATGAATTACAGAGCGAATTACGCCCATCACCCACCACATTCACTATCCCTGTGACGATCGAATAACGCATGAGGTGTAATACGAGATAACATGTCATTCCCTTGCAATAACGCTATTTTCCCTGTGCCTGATGATTCCTGTTTAAGGAATAAATATTATGAATAACATATCACCTGCGCTGATGTGGAGTTTTAGCATAATTTATATATATGCTCAATAGTCATCAGGGAGAGGCTTTTTTACGGCGAGGGATAATATTTGTATTTATTATGAAATATGCGGTTGGCGTACTGTAGATATATAAAAAAGAACACTATTTTTCAGAGGGGATAGTTATTTATTTTTTTTGCAATCAACATTCAGTAATACTAAAGCGAATGGCTTTCGCCATTCGCTTTGCGCATGATTACTTGGTAATACGTTTGTACTTGATACGTTTCGGCTCCAGCGCGTCCGCGCCGAGGGTACGTTTCTTGTACTCTTCGTATTCGGTGAAGTTACCTTCGAAGAACTCCACTTTACCTTCATCCTGGTAGTCCAGGATGTGGGTGGCGATACGGTCGAGGAACCAACGGTCGTGCGAGATAACCATCGCGCAGCCCGGGAATTCCAGCAGGGCGTTTTCCAGTGCGCGCAGGGTTTCGATATCCAGGTCGTTGGTCGGTTCATCGAGCAGCAGCACGTTGCCGCCAACCTGTAGCAGCTTCGCCAGGTGCAGACGACCACGCTCACCGCCGGACAGTTCGCCTACGCGTTTGCCCTGGTCAGTACCTTTGAAGTTAAAGCGGCCCACATAGGCGCGGCTCGGCATTTCGGTGTTGCCGATACGCATGATATCCAGACCGCCGGAGACCTCTTCCCACACGGTTTTGCTGTTGTCCATGGCGTCGCGGAACTGGTCAACGGACGCGAGCTTCACGGTCTCACCCAGGGTGATGGCGCCGCTGTCAGGCTGTTCCTGACCGGACATCATGCGGAACAGCGTCGATTTACCCGCGCCGTTCGGACCAATGATGCCCACGATGGCGCCTTTCGGGACGGAGAAGCTCAGGTCGTCGATCAGCAGGCGGTCGCCGTAAGACTTACGCAGATTGCTGACTTCAACAACTTTATCCCCCAGACGCGCGCCAGGCGGAATAAACAGTTCGTTGGTTTCGTTACGTTTCTGGTATTCGGTGCTGTTGAGCTCTTCAAAGCGTGCCAGACGGGCTTTACCCTTAGACTGACGGCCTTTGGCGCCCTGACGCACCCACTCCAGTTCTTTCTCAATAGATTTACGGCGAGCCGCTTCCGCTGAGGCTTCCTGCGCCAGACGCTGATCTTTCTGCTCAAGCCAGGAGGAGTAGTTGCCTTCCCATGGAATACCTTCGCCACGGTCAAGCTCCAGGATCCAACCCGCTACGTTGTCGAGGAAGTAACGGTCGTGGGTAATCGCCACGACGGTGCCTTCGAAATCGTGCAGGAAGCGTTCCAGCCAGGCCACGGATTCCGCATCCAGGTGGTTGGTCGGTTCGTCGAGCAGCAGCATGTCCGGTTTTTCCAGCAGCAGACGGCACAGCGCGACGCGGCGGCGCTCACCACCGGAAAGATTCGCGATTTTCGCATCCCAGTCCGGCAGACGCAGGGCATCGGCCGCGCGCTCCAGCTGCACGTTCAGGTTATGACCGTCGTGCGCCTGGATTATCTCTTCAAACTTACCCTGTTGTGCGGCGAGTTTGTCAAAGTCAGCATCCGGTTCAGCGTACTTCGCGTACACCTCATCCAGACCTTTCAGCGCGTTAACCACTTCGGCAACCGCTTCTTCAACGGATTCACGCACAGTGTGCTCAGGATTGAGCTGCGGCTCCTGCGGCAGGTAGCCAATTTTGATGCCTGGCTGCGGGCGCGCTTCACCTTCGATATCGGTATCGATGCCCGCCATAATGCGCAGCAGGGTGGATTTACCGGCGCCGTTCAGACCAAGGACGCCGATTTTTGCGCCAGGGAAGAAGCTCAGCGAGATATTTTTCAGGATATGACGTTTCGGCGGAACCACTTTGCCGACACGATGCATGGTATAAACGAATTGAGCCACGTTGGACTTCGCCTCTTTTATAGTAAAGAAATAGTATTCAGCTGCGAAGTGTAGCCTTTTTCATGCTGTAATCCCAGCGAGGCGATCGCAGTAACATTAAAGGTAAAAAAGTGTTCCTGACGTGGCGCAATACGCAATGTCTGGTTAGCATAATTACCAGAAACAGTCTTTTACGCGGCACGATGCTGCATTGACGCATTTTTAAAGAGGAAGCGCTTGTGGAAAAAGCCCAACCCATGATGTGGCGTCTTCTGGCGGCCAGCGCCTGCCTGCTGACGGTAAGCTACGCGGTGCATGCGGATTCACTGGATGAACAGCGCAGCCGCTATGCCCAAATTAAGCAGGCGTGGGATAACCGCCAGATGGACGTTGTCGACCAACTGATGCCGACGCTAAAAGCGTATCCGCTCTATCCGTACCTGGAGTATCGTCAGATAACCGACGATCTGATGAATGAGCCCGCCATCACCGTGACCGATTTTGTACGCGCCAACCCGACGTTGCCGCCAGCACGTACCCTGCAAAACCGCTTTGTGAACGAGCTGGCGCGCAGGGAGGACTGGCGTGGGCTGCTGGCGTTCAGCCCGGATAAACCGGGCACCGCCGAGGCCCAGTGTAATTATTACTATGCGAAATACAGCACTGGCCTGACGCAGGAGGCCTGGACAGGGGCGCAAGAACTCTGGCTGACCGGTAAAAACCAACCTGCGGCCTGCGATAAGCTCTTCAGCGCCTGGCGCTCGTCGGGCGCGCAGGACCCGCTGGCTTATCTGGAGCGGATTCGCCTGGCGATGAAAGCCGGAAATACCAGCCTGGTCACCGCGCTTGCCGGGCAGATGCCTTCCAGCTATCAAACCATTTCTTCTGCCATCGTGAGTCTCGCGAATAACCCCAACAGCGTGCTGAGCTTCGCGCAGAGCACCGGGGCGACCGATTTTACGCGACAGATGGCGGCAGAAGCCTTTGAAAGCGTAGCGCGCCAGGATGTGGAGAACGCCCGCCTGATGCTGCCGATGCTGGTTCAGGCGCAGAAGCTCAATGAGGATCAGACTCAGGCGCTACGCGATATTGTCGCCTGGCGTTTAATGGGGACGGATGTAACGGACGAGCAAGCCCGCTGGCGCGACGATGCCGTGATGCGCTCGCAGTCGACTTCGCTTGTGGAGCGCCGCGTACGCATGGCGCTGGGCGAGGGCGATCGCCGTGGTCTGAATACCTGGCTTGCCCGTCTGCCGATGGAGGCGAAAGAGAAGGACGAATGGCGCTACTGGCAGGCGGATCTGCTGATGGAGCGCGGTCGTGACGATGAAGCGAAAAGCATTCTGCGTTCGCTGATGCAGCAGCGCGGTTTCTACCCGATGGTGGCTGCCCAACGGCTGGGCGAGGACTACCCTGTACGGGTAGAAAAACCGGAAGGGACGGTTGCTCCGTTGCTGGTCAGCGGCCCGGAAATGATGCGCGTGCGCGAGCTGATGTACTGGAATATGGATAACACCGCGCGCAGTGAATGGGCCAACCTGGTGACCAGCCGCACGCGCAACGAGCAGTCGCAGCTGGCGCGTTACGCCTACGATCAGGGCTGGTGGGATCTCAGCGTGCAGGCCACTATCGCCGGTAAGCTGTGGGATAATCTGCAGGAACGCTTCCCGCTAGCCTATAAGGACCTGTTTGCCCGTTACACCGGCGATAAGGGTTACGATAAGAGCTATGCGATGGCGATCGCCCGTCAGGAGAGTGCCTGGAACCCGAAAATTCGCTCTCCCGTCGGTGCCACCGGGCTGATGCAGTTGATGCCGGGAACGGCGACACATACGGTGAAGATGTTCAACGTACCGGGCTACAGCGGCCCAAGCCAGCTGCTTGACCCGGAAACCAACATCAATATCGGCACGCTGTACCTGCAGTATGTGTACCAGCAGTTCGACAATAACCGTATTTACGCCTCGGCGGCCTATAACGCCGGGCCGGGACGCGTGCGCACCTGGCAGGGCAACAGCGCCGGACGCCTCGATGCGGTCGCTTTTGTCGAGAGTATTCCGTTCTCGGAGACGCGGGGTTACGTGAAGAATGTGCTGGCCTACGATGCCTACTATCGCTACTTCATGGGCGAGCAGCCGGTCATTCTGACCAAGGCTGAGTGGCAACAGCGTTACTGATCCTGTCCCCGTTTCGGCGGAGTATGTTATGCTTGTACTCGCAAAAGAGTACATTTGGCGGATGGCCCCGGCCATCCGCCCCAATATGGTGGCGTAACATGACCCAACAATCCCCTTATTCAGCGGCGCTTGCCGAACAGCGTAACCAGGAATGGCTTCGTTTCGTCGAGCTGCTGCGTAAAGCGTATGAGGCTGATTTACACCTGCCTCTGCTTAATCTGATGATGACGCCGGATGAGCGGGAGGCGCTCGGCACCCGCGTGCGGATAATTGAAGAACTCCTGCGCGGAGAAATGAGCCAGCGCGAGCTGAAAAGCGAGCTCGGCGCGGGCATTGCGACCATCACGCGCGGTTCAAATAGTCTGAAATCGGCGCCTGTTGAGCTGCGTCAATGGCTGGAGCAGGCGCTGCCGGACACTCAGCGATAAACGGCGTTGTGAAATGGGCTAAGCGCCAGGATCACCGCCTGATAATAAACGCTGCTGCGGGTCAGTTTCCCGGCTGTAAATACGCCGATGGCGCCTTCCTTACGGCCAATCTCGTCAATCCCCGTATAGTGCGACATGACAGGCCCCAGCGCCTCGCCGTGGCGTACGCGTTCCAGAATTACCGCCGGGAGCGGTAATGTCGCCGAGCGCGCTTCGCCGCGCTGCTGGCGGCTTTCAATCACGACCCAGCTAAAGGTGCTGCCATCGTCAATACCGGCTTCAATCGCTACCCAGAAGTCCGCATCGGGACGGCTGGCGCGCGCGTTTGCCACCCGGTTACGTGCGCCAGCGCGCGTTTCTTCGCAGCCATTCGGTTGTTCCGGCACGCCGCTCTCGACGGCGATAGCATCAATGTGGCAGGATCCTTCGCCGAAGATCTCGGCAAAAGCCTGCATAATGGCCCGAATTTTTGCGGGATTAGTGGTAGCTGAGACAACTTGGTGCATAATCAAGACACTTAAGCCAAAAAATCATCATCGCAGTATAACGGATAATTAGCATGTTACAGGTATACCTTGTTCGCCACGGCGAGACGCAGTGGAACGCCGAGCGACGTCTTCAGGGCCAGTCCGACAGTCCGCTGACCGAAAAAGGTGAGCAGCAGGCCTGGCAGGTGGGGGAGCGCGCCAGAACGCTGGGCATCACCCATATTATCTCCAGCGACCTTGGCCGTACGCGCCGTACCGCCGAGATCATTGCTGACGCCTGCGGCTGTGCTGTAGCCTTCGACGCGCGTCTGCGCGAGCTGAACATGGGCGTGCTTGAGAAGCGTCTCATCGATTCGTTGACCGAGCAGGAAGAGGGCTGGCGTCGCCAACTGGTGAACGGCACGCCTGGCGGCCGTATTCCGCAGGGCGAGTCAATGCAGGAGCTGGCCGATCGTATGCACGCCGCATTGGTGAGCTGCCTGAATTTGCCGCAGGGAAGCCGCCCGCTGCTGGTCAGCCATGGTATGGCGCTGGGTTGCCTGATGAGCACGATCCTGGGATTACCGGCGCACGCTGAACGTCGCCTGCGTTTACGCAACTGCTCGATTTCTCGAGTGGACTACCAGCAAAGCCCGTGGCTTGCGCCAGGTTGGGTGGTGGAAACCGCAGGGGACATCTCGCATCTGGACGCCCCTGCGTTGGATGAGCTGCAGCGTTAACGACGAATCGGAATCAGGTACTCGCAGCGCAGCTGAATTGGGGGTTCCTGGTTGATCGCTTCTTTCTGCGGGAAGAAGCGTTCAATATCCTGGCCCTTACGACGGGTCAGGTTCAGCATCGGCATGCTGGTGCCATAGACGGTCAGAATAAACTCCTGCAGCCCGGTGCCCAGCCCTTCATAGGTGAACATCACATATTCGCCGCCTTCCAGCGTGACAGGATGCGAATTCTGCAGATGACCGTTGGCCATTTCCGGCGTCAGCGCAGTGGTGTACAGCACTTCCTGCTCGTCATCTCTGTCCAGATTCGGTCGTGGTTCGTGCAGGCCATACAGCATCGGCGGGATGCTCGGCGAGTTGCTGAGGAACTCACGCCAGAACTGAACGCGCATCTGCTGACGGAAATCGGAGATCTCTTCCAGCTTACAGGTATAGCTCTGGGTTACCCCGACCAGATGGGTTTCCGGAAGCATGACGAATTCATGCTTCGGCATGGTGAATTCGCCAAGACGCAGCGGCGGACGCATACCGAACGCGCTCCAGTCAGGAGAACGGCGATAGAGCGCTGGCGTCAGCGAGAACTGTTTCTTAAAGGCGCGGGTAAACGTCTGCTGCGAGTCGAAACGATACTGCAGGGCGATATCTAAAATAGGGCGCGCGGTCAAACGCAGCGCAACCGCTGATTTCGACAGTCGACGAGCGCGAATATAGGCACCAATCGCATGGCCAGTCACGTCTTTAAACATTCTCTGCAGGTGCCACTTGGAATAGCCTGCTTTTGCCGCCACGTTATCCAGTGACAGAGGCTGATCAAGGTGCCCTTCGAGCCAGCTTAGAAGATCGCGAATAATCCCAGCCTGATCCATATATATGTCCTCATCCTTACGCAGATGCCTGTTACTAGGTTAGCGGATAATAACATTTTTTGATGTTTTAGCATTCAGTGTTTTTTTTGCTCTAAAGTGCGATTTTACAGGTTATTAAGTTATTATTTTTGTAAAGCTGTGATCTTTAAACATTTTCTGCTTTAAAAGTGAATAATCGCTCAACGTCATTTTCAGAAATGGTAACAATATGAAATACAAGAGTTTAATGATTGGCCTCCTGCTGGCGATGGCCGGGCAAGCGGCACACGCGGAACAAATTGGCTCCGTCGATACGGTGTTCAAGATGATCGGCCCAGATCATAAAATCGTTGTCGAGGCTTTTGACGATCCGGATGTGAACAATGTGACCTGCTACATCAGCCGGGCGAAAACCGGGGGGATTAAAGGTGGCTTAGGGCTGGCGGAAGATACCTCCGATGCGGCCATCTCCTGCCAGCAGGTTGGGCCAATTGAGGTAAGCGATAAGATCAAAAACGGCAAGACACAGGGCGATGTAGTGTTCCAGAAGCGCACGTCTCTGGTGTTCAAAAAGCTGCAGGTGGTGCGTTTTTATGACGCCAAACGCAACGCGCTGGTGTACCTGACGTACTCCGATAAAGTGGTGGACGGTTCGCCGAAAAACGCCATCAGCGCCGTACCGATTATGCCGTGGAAGGGATAATCGAGTTATGCAAGGATAAAAAAACGGCGCAAAGTGCGCCGTTTTTTTAGGGCTAACAGTAATATTATTCCTGCAGATCGCCGCAGAAACGATAACCTTCACCGTGGATCGTGGCGATGATTTCCGGCGTATCCGGCGTGGATTCGAAGTGCTTACGAATACGGCGGATAGTCACGTCAACGGTACGGTCGTGCGGCTTCAGCTCGCGACCGGTCATTTTCTTCAGCAGCTCTGCGCGGGACTGGATCTTGCCCGGGTTTTCGCAGAAGTGCAGCATGGCGCGGAATTCGCTACGCGGCAGCTTGTACTGCTCGCCGTTCGGGCTGATAAGAGAGCGGCTGTTGATGTCCAGCTCCCAGCCGTTGAACTTGTAGCTTTCAACGCTGCGGCGTTCTTCGCTCACGGTACCCAGATTCATGGTGCGGGAGAGCAGGTTGCGCGCACGAATCGTCAGTTCACGTGGGTTGAACGGCTTGGTAATATAGTCATCTGCACCGATTTCCAGACCGAGGATTTTGTCGACCTCGTTGTCACGGCCGGTAAGGAACATCAGGGCGACGTTTGCCTGTTCGCGCAGTTCACGCGCCAACAGAAGGCCGTTTTTCCCTGGCAGATTGATATCCATAATCACCAGATTGATATCATTTTCTGAAAGGATCTGATGCATTTCCGCGCCATCGGTCGCTTCGAAAACATCGTAGCCTTCTGCTTCGAAAATACTTTTTAACGTGTTGCGTGTTACCAACTCGTCTTCAACGATAAGAATGTGCGGGGTCTGCATGTTTGCTACCTAAATTGCCAACTAAATCGAAACAGGAAGTACAAAAGTCCCTGACCCGCCTGGTACATGTCGCAAATTAACATGACCGGCATAACATGACTAAAGTACGTAATTGCGTTCTTGATGCACTTTCCATCAACGTCAACAACATCATTAGCTTGGTCGTGGGTACTTTCCCTCTGGACCCGACAGTGTCAAAAACGGCTGTCATCCTAACCATTTTAACAGCAACATAACAGGCTAAGTGACGTCTGACACCCAATAAAACTACGCTTCGTTGACATATATCAAGTTCAATTGTAGCACGTTAACAGTCTTGTGAAATCATTGCATCTAAATGCTAGCGTTTGTCACAATTTGGCAACAAGTCAGGTAGTTGCGAAGATTAACTGATAAACGCAATGAATCCAACAGGGGCGCGTTAATTGAATTTAAAATACTATTTGAGAACATGAGGATATATCAGTTCTGTTAACATATTACCTCAGTGGATTCTTAGAAAATAGTTTAATCTTTTTTATATGTTAAGAAACGCCATTTCACTGATTTTTGTTGCAATTAAGTAAATTCGCGCCGCGCAATATGTTGACGTGCATCACATTGTTGCCGTCTGAATGCTAAAAAGAGATGATTACATGCGCTTATCAATCGTGCTGGTTTCGCCAGCAAGAGCCGAAAATATCGGCGCTGCCGCCCGGGCCATGAAGACCATGGGCTTCACCGAAATGCGAATTGTCGCAAGCGTCGCGCACCGTGAACCCGGCGCGCAGCGGGTCGCCCACGGCGCCGGCGATATCCTCGAAAACATCACCACTTATGCCACTCTGGCCGAGGCGTTGCACGATGTGGATTTCACTATCGCCACCACCGCCCGCAGCCGCGCGCGCTTTCACTATTACGCCACGCCGCAGGAGCTGATGCCGCTGCTGGAGGAAAAATCACAGTGGCTGCAGCACGCCGCGCTGGTGTTTGGCCGCGAAGATTCGGGCTTAACCAATGACGAACTGGCGCTGGCCGATGTGCTGACCGGCGTGCCGATGGTGGCCGACTACCCGTCGCTGAACCTCGGACAGGCAGTGATGGTCTACTGCTACCAGCTCTCTTCTCTGACGCAAAATACGGCGCCTGGCGCCAGTGAGGGCGACGAAAACCAGCTACAGGCGTTACGTCTTCGCACCCAGGCGTTGCTGGAACGATTGCAGGTGGCCGATGACCATAAACTGGCCGACTGGCTACAGCAGCGGATCGGCCTTTTAGCGCAGCGGGATACCGCCATGTTGCACCGTTTGCTGCATGATATCGAAAAAAATCTCTCAGCGTAAAATGCTGCCATAAATTTTATTTATGGGGTGATGCTCTGCATTAGCGGGTTTGATTTGGGGTATCTGGTCAAAAACTAGGGCGGCGTTAGCCGGAATCGGGGTGGTTACGGAATGTGACCAATGTAAAAATTCGTTGACTTACCCTGCCAGATACTTTAACCAATATAGGGAACAGCACAGACAGATAAATAACAGAGCACACAACATCCATGATTCGCATCAGCATGATTACCACTATTACAACCATCACCATTACCACAGGTATCGGTGCGGGCTGACGCGTACAGGAAAAAAAGAAAAAAGCCCGCACCTGAACAGTGCGGGCTTTTTTTTCGACTAAAAATCAAGGGGTAAGAACTATGCGAGTCTTGAAGTTCGGCGGTACATCAGTGGCAAACGCAGAGTGCTTTCTGCGAGTTGCCGATATTCTGGAGAGCAACGCCAGGCAGGGGCAGGTCGCCACTGTGCTTTCTGCCCCGGCCAAAATCACCAACCATCTGGTCGCGATGATTGAAAAAACCATTGGCGGTCAGGAAGCTCTTGTGAATATTGCTGATGCTGAGCGTATTTTCGCTGAACTGCTTCAGGGCCTTGCCGATGCTCAGTCGGGTTTTCCTCTCGCACAGTTAAAGGCGGTCGTCGCTCAGGAATTCGCGCAGATTAAACATGTCCTGCATGGCATCAGCCTGTTAGGTCAGTGTCCGGATGCCGTCAACGCGGCGTTTATCTGCCGGGGTGAAAAGCTGTCGATCGCCATCATGGCTGGTCTGCTGGAGGCGCGCGGCCACAAGGTCACCGTTATCGATCCGGTCGAGAAGCTGCTGGCGGTGGGGCACTATCTGGAATCGACGGTCGATATCGCGGAATCAACCCGCCGTATCGTCGCCAGCCAAATTCCGTCTGACCACATGGTGCTGATGGCCGGGTTTACCGCCGGTAACGACAAAGGCGAATTGGTGGTTCTGGGGCGTAACGGTTCCGACTATTCCGCGGCGGTGCTGGCCGCCTGCCTGCGCGCCGACTGCTGTGAGATCTGGACCGACGTTGACGGCGTTTATACCTGCGACCCGCGCCAGGTGCCGGATGCCCGGCTGCTGAAGTCGATGTCCTACCAGGAAGCGATGGAGCTCTCTTACTTCGGCGCGAAGGTGCTGCATCCGCGTACGATCTCGCCGATCGCCCAGTTCCAGATCCCCTGTCTTATCAAAAATACCGGCAACCCGCAGGCGCCGGGCACGCTGATTGGCGCCAGCCGCGATGAAGACGGTCTGCCGGTCAAAGGGATCTCAAATCTTAACAACATGGCGATGTTCAACGTCTCCGGCCCTGGCATGAAAGGCATGGTGGGGATGGCGGCGCGCGTGTTCGCCACCATGTCCCGCGCCGGAATTTCGGTGGTGCTGATTACCCAGTCCTCTTCCGAATACAGCATCAGCTTCTGCGTGCCGCAAAGCGACAGCCCGCGGGCGAAGAAGGTGATGGAAGATGAGTTTTATCTCGAACTGAAAGAGGGGCTGCTGGAGCCGCTGTCGATCATGGAGCGGCTGGCCATTATCTCCGTGGTCGGCGACGGTATGCGTACCCTGCGCGGTATCTCGGCTAAGTTCTTTGCCGCGCTGGCGCGCGCCAATATCAACATTGTGGCGATTGCCCAGGGCTCCTCTGAGCGTTCCATCTCTGTGGTTGTGAACAACGATGACGCCACCACCGGCGTGCGCGTGGTGCACCAGATGCTGTTCAATACCGACCAGGTGATTGAGGTGTTTGTCATCGGCGTGGGCGGCGTGGGCGGCGCGCTGCTTGAGCAGCTCAAGCGCCAGCAGGGCTGGCTTAAGAGCAAGCATATCGACCTGCGGGTGTGCGGCGTGGCGAACTCCCGGGCGCTGCTGACCAACGTACATGGTCTGAACCTGGAAAACTGGCGCGGTGAGCTTGCCGAGGCGAAAGAGCCATTTAATCTTGGCCGCCTGATTCGCCTGGTAAAAGAGTATCACCTGCTGAACCCGGTGATCGTGGACTGTACCTCAAGCCAGGCCGTTGCCGATCAGTACGCGGATTTTCTGCGCGAAGGTTTCCATGTGGTGACGCCGAATAAAAAGGCGAACACCTCATCGATGAACTACTATCACGAACTGCGTCAGGCGGCCGCTGGCTCCCGCCGCAAGTTTTTGTATGACACCAACGTCGGCGCGGGTCTGCCGGTGATTGAGAACCTGCAGAACCTTCTTAGCGCAGGAGATGAGCTGCAGCGTTTCTCCGGTATTCTCTCGGGTTCTCTGTCGTTCATCTTCGGTAAGCTCGATGAGGGGATGAGCCTGTCGGAAGCGACAACGCTGGCGCGGGAAATGGGCTATACCGAACCCGATCCGCGTGATGACCTGTCCGGCATGGATGTGGCGCGCAAGCTGCTGATCCTCGTGCGTGAGACGGGTCGCCAGCTTGAACTTAGCGACATTGTGGTGGAGTCCGTGCTGCCGGACGATTTTGACGCCTCCGGCGACACCGACAGTTTTATGGCGCGTTTGCCGCAGCTGAACAATACCTTCGCCGCGCGGGTGGCGAAAGCCCGCGATACGGGCCACGTGCTGCGTTACGTCGGCAACATCGAAGAAGATGGCGTATGCCGCGTGAAGATAGCCGAAGTGGACGGCAACGATCCGCTGTATAAAGTGAAAAACGGCGAGAACGCGCTGGCATTCTATAGCCACTATTATCAGCCGCTGCCGCTGGTGTTGCGCGGATACGGCGCAGGCAACGACGTGACGGCGGCCGGGGTGTTTGCCGATCTGCTGCGTACCCTGTCATGGAAGTTAGGAGTCTAAGATGGTTAAAGTTTATGCCCCGGCCTCCAGCGCGAATATGAGCGTTGGTTTTGATGTGCTGGGCGCGGCGGTGGCGCCGGTGGATGGGACGCTGCTGGGCGATAACGTCAGCGTTGAGGCGGCGGACGTTTTCAGCCTGAAAAACGTCGGGCGTTTTGCCAGTAAGCTGCCGTCCGATCCGCGGGAGAATATCGCCTGGCAGTGCTGGGAGCGTTATTGTCTGGAGATTGGCAAAATCGTACCTGTCGCCATGACGCTGGAGAAGAACATGCCGATTGGCTCCGGTCTCGGTTCCAGCGCCTGCTCCGTTGTGGCTGCGCTGGTGGCGATGAACGAGTACTGCGGCAAACCGCTGAATGAACACCGGATGCTGGCGCTGATGGGTGAGCTGGAAGGGCGTATCTCCGGCAGCATTCATTACGATAACGTCGCGCCTTGCTACCTGGGCGGGATGCAGTTGATGATTGAAGAAAGCGGCATTATCAGCCAGCAGGTGCCAGGCTTTGATGAGTGGCTGTGGGTGCTGGCCTACCCGGGGATTAAGGTCTCAACCGCCGAGGCGCGGGCCATTCTTCCGGCGCAGTATCGTCGTCAGGATTGCATTGCGCATGGCCGTCATCTT
The DNA here is from genome assembly GCF_019237635.1 of Pluralibacter sp. Classification (GTDB taxonomy): domain Bacteria; phylum Pseudomonadota; class Gammaproteobacteria; order Enterobacterales; family Enterobacteriaceae; genus Enterobacter_B. The sequence continues at coordinate 26,577 of NZ_JAFAGS010000123.1, read as the reverse complement.
GCCGGGTTTATCCATGCCTGTTACAGCCGTCAGCCAGCGCTTGCCGCCACGCTGATGAAAGATGTTATCGCCGAGCCTTATCGCACGAAACTGTTGCCGGGCTTTAGCGAAGCGCGTCAGGCGGTGGCGGAGATAGGCGCGGTGGCGAGCGGTATTTCCGGCTCCGGCCCGACAATGTTCGCCCTGTGCGACAACCCGGCTACCGCCCAGCGAGTCGCAGACTGGCTCAGTAAACACTATCTGCAAAATCAGGAAGGCTTTGTTCATATTTGCCGGCTGGACACGGCGGGCGCACGCGTGGTGGGATAATTGATGAAACTGTATAACTTAAAAGATCACAACGAGCAGGTCAGCTTCGCGCAGGCCGTCACCCAGGGCTTAGGCAAGCATCAGGGGCTGTTTTTCCCGCACGATCTGCCGGAGTTCAGCCTGACCGAGGTCGACGAGATGCTACAGCAGGATTTCGTCAGTCGCAGCGCGAAGATCCTCTCCGCGTTTATCGGCGATGAGATCCCGGCCGCTGAGCTGGAAGCGCGTCTGCGCGCGGCATTTGCTTTCCCGGCGCCGGTAAGTCAGGTGCAGGGCGATGTGGGCTGCCTTGAGCTGTTCCACGGTCCGACGCTGGCGTTCAAGGACTTTGGCGGGCGCTTTATGGCGCAGATGCTGACCCACATCAGCGGCGATAAGCCGGTGACTATCCTGACGGCGACGTCAGGGGATACTGGCGCGGCCGTCGCGCATGCCTTCTACGGCCTGAAGAATGTCCGCGTCGTTATCCTCTATCCGCGCGGTAAAATCAGCCCGCTGCAGGAGAAGCTGTTCTGTACCCTGGGCGGCAATATTGAGACCGTTGCTATCGATGGCGATTTCGACGCCTGCCAGGCGCTGGTGAAGCACGCCTTCGATGACGAAGAACTGAAGCAGACGCTGGGGCTGAACTCCGCGAACTCTATCAACATCAGCCGTCTGTTGGCGCAGATTTGCTACTACTTCGAAGCGGTGGCGCAACTGCCGCAGGATGCGCGTAATCAGCTGGTGATTTCGGTGCCAAGCGGTAACTTTGGCGACCTGACGGCGGGGCTGCTCGCGAAGTCGATGGGGCTGCCGGTGAAGCGTTTTATCGCCGCGACGAACGTCAACGACACCGTACCGCGCTTCCTGCAGGAAGGCGAGTGGAAGCCGAAAGCCACGCAGGCCACGCTGTCAAACGCGATGGACGTCAGTCAGCCTAACAACTGGCCGCGCGTGGAGGAGCTGTTCCGTCGGAAGGTGTGGCGTCTGAACGACCTCGGCTACGCGTCGGTGGACGATGAGACCACTAAAGCGACCATGCGCGAACTGCAGGCGCTGGGCTACACCTCAGAGCCGCATGCGGCGGTGGCCTATCGCGCGTTGCGCGACACGCTGCAGCCCGGCGAGTACGGGTTGTTCCTCGGTACTGCGCATCCGGCGAAGTTCAAAGAGAGCGTGGAGGCGATTCTTGGCCAGCCGCTGCCGCTGCCAAAGGAGCTGGCCTGTCGCGCCAGCCTGCCGCTGCTGTCGCACAACCTGCCGGCTGATTTCGCGGCGCTGCGTCAGTTCATGATGCGCAACGCGTAATTTCTCTGTTTCCTCCGGCCGACAGGCCGGGGGAAACGGGGAGAAATTATGCAGAGTTTCGGCAGAAAAAATGCAGGAATGACCAATAAATGCGGGGGGCCGCAAGATTAGGATTACGGATAATAACGGAGCGTGGTTTTGACGAGTAATCTTCTTATATAGACCCATATCGGGCACTGATGATAAGGAGTACCCTATGTCTGCACTGAAACCCGTTCTCCTCGCACTTTCGATGATGCTGGCGGCTCCGGTAATGGTGCATGCTTCCGAAATCACCCTGATTCCGGCCGTGAAGCTGCAGATTGGCGATCAAGACCACGACGGCAACTACTGGGATGGCGACCACTGGCGCGATCGCGACTGGTGGGATCACCACTATGAGTGGCGTGACAACCACTGGCATGAACATGAAGATAAGTACTGGAAACATCACCACGGCGATCATGATGAGCATGGCGACTATCATGAGCATCATGGCGATCATGACTCCCAGCACTGATTGTACTTCTCACCCTCTCCCGTCCGGGAGAGGGCACTTCCTTACTGCACGTGGCGTTTGAATACCAGCTCGTCTTTTACCGATGTCTCTTCATCAAAGAAATAGCCCTCGCTGTTAAACCCGGTTAACTGCTCCGGCTTCGTCAGGCGATTTTCAATGATGTAGCGACTCATCAGCCCACGCGCTTTTTTGGCGTAGAAGCTGATGACCTTGAATTTGCCGTTTTTCTCGTCAAGGAAGACGGGCTTGATGATGCGCCCCTGCAGGTTCTTCGGTTTCACCGATTTAAAATACTCATCAGACGCCAGGTTGACGATGATATCGTCGCCTTGCGCTTTCAGCGCCTCATTGAGCTTGTCGGTAATAATATCGCCCCAGAAGTGGTACAGATCTTTGCCTTTGGCATTCTCCAGACGGATACCCATCTCAAGGCGATAAGGCTGCATCAGATCCAGCGGGCGCAGCACGCCGTACAGCCCGGAAAGCATCCGCAGATGCGTCTGGGCGAAATCAAAATCCGCATCGTTGAATTCTTCGGCCTGCAGTCCGGTATAGACGTCGCCCTTAAATGCGAGGATCGCCTGGCGCGCGTTCTGCGGGGTGAAGTCCGGCTGCCATTCGTGAAAGCGGGTCGCGTTCAGGCTCGCCAGCTTGTCGCTGATGCTCATCAGCGTGGCTATCTGCGGCGCCGACAGCTTACGCGCCTCGGTAATCAGCTGCTGGGAGTAATCCAGCAGCTCAGGGTGTGTATAGCGGGTCGTGGCCAGCGGGCTTTGGTAGTCCAGCGTTTTTGCAGGTGAAATCAGAATCAGCATATCCAGTCCTTGCGGGAATTTTTCTCCGACTTTACCAAAAAACGACCATGAAGGGAGCGATAGCTGCTATTGGCGAGCATCATCATCCCAGCTTCCCGGCGCCAGCTGCGGTTTAATCTCCGGATAACGCGAGGGATTGAACACCGGTTTCAGCCCCAGCTTTCGCTGTCGCAGATAGTCGCTGGCAAGGATATGCACCACCGGCGAAAGCAGAAGGATCGCCGTCAGATTGGTGATGGCCATCAGCGCCATAATGATATCCGCCAGTTGCCAGACCACCGGCAGGCTCATCAGCGTACCTGCCATCACCATCAGCAGCGTCACGGCGCGCAGCAGCCAGACGTTTCGCGGCGTGTTGAGGCGCAGGTAAATCAGGTTGTTCTCGGCATAGATATAGTTCGCCACGATGGAGGTAAAGGCGAACAGCAGGACGATACCGGCGACGAACGGAGCTCCCCAACTGCCGGCAAAATGCGTCATCGCCTGCTGCACCAATTGAATGCCATTGCCGGGGTGTTCTGTGCTATGTCCGGCAAGCAGTACGACCATGGCCGTCGCCGTGCAGACGATCATGGTGTCCGTGAAGACGCCTATCATCTGTACAATACCCTGCGCCGCGGGATGGGGCGGTGAAGAGGCCGCTGTCGCCGCCGCGTTGGGCGTGGAGCCCATCCCCGCTTCGTTAGAAAACATTCCGCGTTGAAAACCGCTGGTCAGCGCCTGGCTGACGGTATACCCCACCGCGCCCGCGGCGGCTTCCTGCCAGCCAAAGGCGCAGCGGATGATGTTGCTGATAACCCCGGGAATTTCGCCAATGTGCCAGAGGCTGATTATCAGGCTGACGGTCACCCACAGCAGCAACATGACCGGTACCAGCCACTGCATTAGCCGCGCGACGCCGCGCAGCCCGCGGACAATCACCAGCAGCGTGAGCAGCGCCAGTACTGCGCCGGTAATCATTTCCGGCAGATGGAAGGCATAGCGCATAGCGTGCGATATGGAGTTCGCCTGGACCGTGTTGAAGATAAAGCCGTAGGCCAGCAACAGGAAAATCGAGAACATCACCCCCATCCAGCGCATGCCCAGCCCTCGGGACATATACCAGGCCGGGCCGCCGCGAAACTGACCGCTGGCGTCGCGCTCTTTGTACAATTGCGCCAGCGAGCACTCGGCAAATGAGGTGGCCATCCCGATAATTGCCGACACCCACATCCAGAATACGGCGCCCGGGCCGCCGACGGTAATCGCCAGCGCTACGCCCGCCAGGTTACCGCTGCCGACGCGCGCCGCCAGGCTGGTGCACAGCGCCTGGAAAGCGCTCAGGCCGTTGGACTGCGGCACAATGCTGTTTTTCAGACTTTTGCCAAACTGGCGAAGACGGCGAAACTGGATATATCCGGTTCGCCAGGTAAACCATACTCCGGCGCCGAGGAGCAGGTAAATCATGACCGAGCCCCAGAGTATCTCATTGATAAAGGATAAAAATTCAGGCATTAAACTTCTCCATTAAAATGCCATAAACCCGTGTAAGCGTTACCACTTACAGACAGTCCATTTACGGGCACAGAAATCATCCTCTGAGTTTATCATACTCTGCGCTCTCTGGCCGTCTGCGGTTGCGCTGGCACTGGGGCGTGATATTATCGTGGCAGACCGGTTACATCCCCCTAACAGCTGTTTAAAGAGAAACACTATCATGACGGATAAATTGACCTCCCTGCGTCAGTACACAACCGTAGTGGCTGACACCGGAGACATTGCAGCAATGAAGCTGTATCAGCCTCAGGATGCGACAACCAACCCTTCACTGATCCTGGGTGCTGCCCAGATTCCTGAATACCGTAAGCTGATTGATGACGCTATTGCATGGGCGCGTAGCCAGAGCAGCTCCCGTGCTCAGCAGGTGGTTGACGCGACTGATAAGCTGGCGGTGAACATTGGTCTGGAAATCCTCAAGCTGATCCCGGGCCGTATTTCTACTGAAGTTGACGCACGTCTGTCCTACGATACCGAAGGCTCCATTGCCAAAGCGAAGCGCCTGATCAAGCTGTATAACGATGCGGGTATCAGCAACGATCGCATCCTTATCAAGCTGGCCTCCACCTGGCAGGGCATCCGTGCTGCCGAGCAGCTGGAAAAAGAAGGCATCAACTGTAACCTGACGCTGCTGTTCTCCTTCGCTCAGGCGCGTGCTTGCGCGGAAGCGGGCGTGTTCCTGATTTCTCCGTTCGTGGGCCGTATCCTCGACTGGTACAAAACCAATACCGACAAGAAAGAATACGCGGCCTCTGAAGATCCGGGCGTGGTTTCCGTTTCTGAAATCTACAGCTACTACAAAGAGCACGGCTACGAGACCGTCGTGATGGGCGCAAGCTTCCGTAACGTCGGCGAAATTCTCGAGCTGGCAGGTTGCGATCGTCTGACTATCGCGCCAGCGCTGCTCAAAGAGCTGTCTGAAGCGCAGGGCGCCATTGAGCGTAAACTGGTTTACACCGGTGAAGTGAAAGCGCGTCCGGAACGCATCACCGAGTCCCAGTTCCTGTGGCAGCACAACCAGGACCCGATGGCGGTAGACAAGCTGGCGGAAGGTATCCGTAAGTTTGCTATCGACCAGGAAAAACTGGAAAAAATGATCGGCGAACTGCTGTAATCATTCGGCGTGGCCGGGTCTCCGGTCACGCTACCCCCTTCGAAAACTGTCTGTCATCTCTCCCGCAGTGTATCATTCTGTTTAACTGCATCTCTTAAACGGAATTCATATGAACACATTACGTATCGGCTTAGTGTCCATTTCTGACCGCGCATCCAGTGGTGTTTATCAGGATAAAGGGATCCCGGCGCTTGAAGCATGGCTGTCGCGCGCGCTGACGACGCCTTTTGTCCTTGAGACCCGCCTGATCCCCGACGAACAGCCCGTCATTGAGCAAACCCTTTGCGAGCTGGTGGATGAAATGAGCTGCCACCTGGTGCTGACGACCGGCGGTACCGGGCCTGCGCGCCGTGACGTGACGCCGGATGCGACGCTGGCCGTTGCCGATCGCGAGATGCCGGGGTTTGGCGAGCAGATGCGTCAGATAAGCCTGCACTTTGTGCCGACGGCGATTTTGTCCCGCCAGGTGGGGGTTATTCGTAAACAGGCGCTGATCCTTAACCTGCCTGGTCAGCCGAAATCTATCCAGGAAACGCTGGAGGGCGTTAAGGACGCGGAGGGTAACGTAGTGGTTCACGGTATCTTCGCAAGTGTACCTTATTGTGTACAGTTGCTGGAGGGGCCGTACCTCGAAACCGATCCGCAGGTGGTAGCGGCTTTTCGTCCGAAAAGCGCACGCCGCGAGACAATCTCCTGAAGATGGCGGATTTGTGACATAACCTGTTTTTCCGGTCGTTTGTGGCGTGATTTACGGTATGGTAATTTTTTCTTTACGATGCATGTAAACCAAACAAAACAAAACAAGCGATCCGTTATGTCACACTCTTCCCGACCTCTGAACCGACAGGATTATAAAACGCTGACGCTCGCGGCATTAGGCGGCGCGCTGGAGTTTTATGATTTCATCATCTTCGTCTTCTTCGCCGCGGTCGTCGGCGAGCTTTTCTTCCCGGCGGATATTCCGGAATGGCTGCGCCAGGTGCAGACGTTCGGCATCTTCGCCGCGGGCTATCTGGCGCGCCCGCTTGGCGGCATTATCATGGCCCACTTTGGCGATCTTGTGGGCCGTAAGAAGATGTTTACCCTGAGTATTCTGTTGATGGCGGTACCGACGCTGGCAATGGGGCTGCTGCCGGTGTACGCCTCTGTCGGTCTTGCGGCGCCGCTGCTGCTGCTACTGATGCGTATTCTCCAGGGGGCCGCCATCGGCGGCGAAGTGCCTGGCGCCTGGGTCTTCGTGGCGGAGCATGTGCCTGCGCGGCGGGTCGGTATTGCCTGCGGTACGCTGACGGCGGGGCTAACGGTGGGCATTCTGCTCGGCTCGGTGGTGGCGACGCTTATCAATACCAGCCTGACACCGCAGGCGATTCACGACGGCGGCTGGCGTATTCCGTTCCTGTTGGGCGGCGCGTTTGGCCTGCTGGCCATGTACCTGCGCCGCTGGCTGCAGGAAACGCCGGTGTTCCTCGAAATGCAGCAACGCAAAGCGCTGGCGCAGGAGCTGCCGGTGAAAGCGGTTGTGCTTAAGCATCAGCGTGCCGTAGTGGTGTCGATGCTGCTGACCTGGCTGCTGTCTGCGGGCATTGTGGTCGTGATCCTGATGTCGCCGGTATGGCTGCAAAAGCAGTATGGCTTACCGCCAGCGCTGACGCTGCAGGCCAACAGCATCGCAACGATCATGCTGTGTTTTGGCTGCCTGATTGCCGGGATGGCGGCGGATAAATACGGCGCCAGCCGGACGTTTATCATCGGCAGCCTGCTGCTGGCGGCCTCAAGCTGGGCTTTCTACCATCTTGTCGGTGCGTATCCTGAATACCTGTTCCCTTTGTATGGCCTGGTCGGGCTGTGCGTCGGTGTGGTGGGGGCCGTGCCGTATGTGATGGTGCGGGCGTTTCCGGCGGCGGTGCGTTTTACCGGCATCTCCTTCTCCTATAACGTCTCCTATGCCATTTTCGGCGGGTTGACGCCGATTGCGGTGACGCTGCTGATGAGCGTCTCGCCGATGGCGCCCGCCTGGTACGTCGCGGCTTTGTCGCTGGTCGGGTTGTTGCTGGGGTTGTGGCTGCATAAAACGCAGGGACTGATTAAGACGCAGGAACAAATAACGGCGTGATGCCAGGGAAGCAGACGGCAGGGAAGAGACAGAAAATTCGTGCCCGCGGGCGGGCACGAAAGAAAAAACGCTTAGTGTTTTTCACCAATCGGCAGCACGGTGCGGCCAAACTGCTCGTTCAGCACTTCACCCATTGCCAGGTAAATAGCGCTGGCGCCGCAAACCAGACCGATCCAGCCTGCAACGTGTACGATGCCTTCGCTATCCGCCAGATGACCTATCGCCAGCAGGGCGAACAGGACGGTCAGGCTCAGGAAGACGAACTGCAGCGCGCGGTTACCCTTCAGCGTGCCGAAGAACATAAACAGCGTGAAGACGCCCCACAGGCCCAGGTAGACGCCCAGGAAGTGCGGATTTGCCGCGTCTGCCAGGCCCATTTTCGGCATCAGGAGGATAGCGACCAGCGTCAGCCAGAAAGAACCATAAGAGGTAAAGGCGGTGACACCGAAGGTATTGCCTTTCTTGTATTCCAGCAGGCCTGCAAAGATCTGTGCGATACCGCCGTAAAAAATACCCATCGCCAGGATAATGCCATCAAGCGGGAACAGCCCGATGTTATGCAGGTTCAGCAGGATAGTCGTCATGCCGAAGCCCATTAAGCCCAGCGGAGCCGGATTAGCCAACGTAGTGTTGCCCATAATTCCTCAAAATCATCATTTAAAGGGTTAAATATGTTTCCCACAGCCGCTTAGAAATGGCGGGGCGCGGAATCATAATCGTGACAAATTAGGCTGTCTATGATCAAAGCAGGGAGAATAGACATTTTTTACACATCTGCCTGGCTTGACGCGGCTGGGGATTTAGAGGCTTAGCGAAAAAAGAGCAAAATTTTTTTTGCCCTGCCCCTTGATGGGCGTTATTGCGACCCCATCTTGTAACCAACCGCAGTGGTGAGCCTGGAAAAAAACGATTCAGGGAGCTTGAAACCGCACGTTTCGCCCTTATTACAGGTTCACAACCACATGATGACGAATTTTTAGTGGAGACGTTTAGATGGGTAAAATTATTGGTATCGACCTGGGTACTACCAACTCTTGTGTAGCGATTATGGATGGCACTACTGCACGTGTGCTGGAGAATGCCGAGGGCGATCGCACCACGCCTTCTATCATTGCTTATACCCAGGATGGTGAAACTCTGGTTGGTCAGCCGGCTAAACGTCAGGCAGTGACAAACCCGCAAAACACCCTGTTTGCGATCAAACGCCTGATTGGCCGCCGCTTCAAGGACGAAGAAGTTCAGCGCGATGTATCCATTATGCCGTACAAAATTATAGGCGCGGATAACGGCGACGCCTGGCTGGACGTTAAAGGTCAGAAAATGGCACCGCCGCAGATCTCTGCCGAAGTGCTGAAAAAAATGAAGAAAACCGCTGAGGATTACCTGGGTGAGCCGGTAACTGAAGCCGTTATCACCGTACCGGCATACTTCAACGATGCTCAGCGTCAGGCAACCAAAGACGCTGGCCGTATCGCCGGTCTGGAAGTCAAACGTATCATCAACGAACCGACAGCCGCTGCGCTGGCTTACGGTCTGGACAAAGAAGTCGGCAACCGTACTATCGCGGTCTATGACCTCGGTGGCGGTACCTTCGATATCTCTATTATCGAAATCGATGAAGTTGACGGCGAGAAAACCTTCGAAGTTCTGGCAACCAATGGTGATACCCACCTGGGCGGCGAAGACTTCGATACGCGTCTGATCAACTACCTCGTTGACGAGTTCAAGAAAGATCAGGGCATCGACCTGCGTAACGACCCGCTGGCGATGCAGCGCCTGAAAGAAGCCGCTGAGAAAGCGAAGATCGAACTGTCTTCCGCTCAGCAGACCGACGTGAACCTGCCGTACATCACCGCAGACGCAACCGGTCCGAAACACATGAATATTAAAGTGACTCGCGCGAAACTGGAAAGCCTGGTTGAAGACCTGGTGAACCGTTCCATCGAGCCGCTGAAAGTCGCTCTGCAGGACGCTGGTCTGTCTGTTTCTGACGTTCAGGACGTGATCCTGGTCGGCGGCCAGACCCGTATGCCGATGGTGCAGAAGAAAGTGGCCGAGTTCTTCGGTAAAGAACCGCGTAAAGACGTGAACCCGGACGAAGCGGTCGCTATCGGCGCTGCGGTTCAGGGCGGCGTACTGACCGGTGATGTGAAGGACGTTCTGCTGCTGGACGTGACCCCGCTGTCTCTGGGTATCGAAACCATGGGCGGTGTGATGACGGCGCTCATCAACAAAAACACCACCATCCCGACCAAGCACAGCCAGGTGTTCTCTACCGCTGAAGACAACCAGTCTGCGGTAACCATCCATGTGCTGCAGGGTGAGCGTAAACGTTCTGGCGATAACAAATCTCTGGGTCAGTTCAACCTGGATGGTATCAGCCCGGCACCGCGCGGCATGCCGCAGATCGAAGTGACCTTCGATATCGACGCTGACGGTATCCTGCACGTGTCCGCGAAAGACAAAAACAGCGGTAAAGAGCAGAAGATAACCATCAAGGCCTCTTCTGGTCTGAACGAAGAAGAGATCCAGAAAATGGTTCGCGAAGCGGAAGCAAACGCTGAGTCTGACCGTAAGTTCGAAGAGTTGGTGCAGACCCGCAACCAGGGCGACCATCTGCTGCACAGCACTCGCAAGCAGGTTGAAGAAGCAGGCGATAAACTGCCGGCTGACGACAAAACCGCGATCGAGTCTGCGCTGACCGCGCTGGAAGCGTCTTTGAAAGGCGAAGACAAAGCGGATATCGAAGCGAAAATGCAGGCGCTGGCGCAGGCTTCCCAGAAACTGCTGGAAATTGCTCAACAGCAGCATGCCCAGCAGCAGGCGGGCGGCGCTGATGCTTCCGCGAACAACGCGAAAGACGACGATGTTGTCGACGCGGAGTTCGAAGAAGTCAAAGATAAAAAATAATCGCCCTGATGCAGGGTAATTAGACTGGCACGGGCGTCGGGGTTTTTACCTCTACGCCCGTGCTCGCATGTTAAGGGCTATTAAAAGAGATGGCGAAGAAAGACTATTACGAGATTTTGGGCGTTTCCAAAACAGCGGAAGAGCGTGAAATCAAAAAGGCTTACAAGCGCCTGGCGATGAAGTTCCACCCGGACCGCAATCAGGGTGACAAAGAGGCCGAAGCCAAGTTCAAAGAGATCAAGGAAGCCTATGAGATCCTGACCGATGCGCAAAAGCGCGCGGCCTACGATCAGTACGGCCACGCCGCGTTTGAACAAGGCGGCATGGGCGGCGGCGGATTTGGCGGCGGCGGCGCGGACTTCAGCGATATCTTTGGCGACGTGTTTGGCGATATCTTTGGCGGTGGACGCGGGCGTCAGCGCGCGGCACGCGGCGCCGATTTGCGCTATAACATGGATCTTACCCTGGAAGAGGCCGTTCGTGGCGTCACCAAAGAGATCCGCATTCCGACGCTGGAAGAGTGCGACGTTTGCCACGGCAGCGGCGCAAAATCCGGAACCCAGCCGCAGACCTGTCCGACCTGTCACGGTTCCGGCCAGGTGCAGATGCGTCAGGGCTTTTTTGCCGTACAGCAGACCTGTCCGCACTGTCAGGGCCGCGGTACGCTGATTAAAGATCCGTGCAATAAGTGTCACGGTCACGGTCGCGTCGAGAAGACCAAAACCCTGTCGGTTAAAATCCCGGCGGGCGTGGATACCGGCGATCGCATTCGTCTGGCCGGCGAAGGCGAAGCGGGCGAGCACGGCGCGCCGGCAGGCGATCTGTACGTTCAGGTCCAGGTGAAGCAGCACGCCATCTTCGAGCGTGAAGGCAATAACCTGTATTGCGAAGTGCCGATCAACTTCGCCATGGCGGCGCTGGGCGGCGAAATCGAAGTGCCGACCCTCGACGGTCGCGTGAATCTGAAAGTGCCTGGCGAAACCCAGACCGGCAAGCTGTTCCGCATGCGCGGCAAAGGGGTAAAATCCGTCCGTGGCGGCGCGCAGGGCGACCTGCTGTGCCGCGTGGTGGTGGAAACGCCGGTTGGCCTGAACGAGAAACAGAAGCAGCTGCTAAAAGAGCTGCAGGAAAGTTTTGGCGGCCCAACGGGGGAGAAAAACAGCCCGCGTTCAAAAAGCTTTTTCGACGGCGTGAAAAAATTCTTTGATGATTTGACCCGCTAAGGGTGCTTATCCGCCGTAACCGCAAAAGCCCGGGCTCGTCCCGGGTTTTTTTTATGCGATCGGAATAATTCGTTAAAATCGAGTGTTAATGGCTAAATAACCTTATTTTAACGAGTGTTTATTGGGGTTAATATGGTTTAATCGAATAATAAGATGAATAGAGAGAGTAAAAGTGAAACATCTGCAACGCTTCTTTAACGGCGACGCTTCCGGGGGCATCGTTCTCATCATCGCCGCGGCGCTGGCGATGCTGCTGGCCAACTCAGGACTCACCAGCCACCTGTACCAGGCATTTCTTTCTACGCCGGTGCAGCTCAAGGTCGGGCCGCTTGAGATCAACAAGAACATGCTGCTGTGGATTAACGATGCGCTCATGGCGGTGTTTTTCCTGCTGGTTGGCCTTGAGGTGAAGCGCGAACTGGTGCTGGGTTCGCTGGCGTCCCGCCAGCAGGCCGCATTTCCGGTGATCGCCGCCATCGGCGGGATGGTCGTACCGGCGCTTCTTTATCTGGCGTTCAACTACCAGGATCCGATTACGCGCCAGGGATGGGCCATCCCGGCGGCGACCGATATCGCCTTCGCCCTCGGGGTGCTGGCGCTGCTGGGTAACCGCGTGCCGCTGACGCTGAAAATCTTCCTGATGGCGCTGGCTATCATCGACGATTTGGGCGCCATTATTATCATTGCGCTGTTTTACACCAGCGATTTGTCGGTTCTGTCGCTGGGCGTGGCGGGCGTGGCGATTGCCGTGCTGGCTCTGCTCAACCTGTGCAATGTGCGTCGGACCGGGGTGTATATCCTGGTGGGCGCGATATTGTGGACCGCGGTGCTGAAGTCGGGCGTTCACGCAACGCTTGCGGGCGTTATCGTTGGCTTCTTTATTCCGCTGAAAGAGAAAGAGGGGCATTCCCCGGCCGGTGAGCTTGAACACGTGCTGCATCCGTGGGTGGCGTTTTTGATTCTGCCGCTGTTCGCTTTCGCTAATGCGGGGGTGTCGCTTGCGGGCGTCACGCTGGAAAGTCTGACGTCGCTGCTGCCGCTGGGCATTATCGCCGGGCTGTTTATCGGTAAGCCGTTAGGCATTGGCCTGTTCTGCTGGCTGGCCGTACGGTTGAAGCTGGCGACGCTTCCTCAGGATACGACCGGCAGGCAGATTTTCGCCGTCAGCGTGCTCTGCGGCATCGGGTTTACCATGTCGATTTTCATCTCAACGCTGGCGTTTGGCGACATGGACCCGCAGCTTATTACATGGGCTAAACTGGGTATTCTGATAGGCTCGCTTCTGGCTGCGGTTACCGGGTATAGTTTACTCCGGTCACGGAATAGCGGTTCCGCTTACGCTGAATAACAGGATACGAATGGTCGCCGACAGGCGGCCATTTTTGCAAAGACTCAGGGAGAGAAGTGCATGTCGCATATTAATTACAATCACCTGTATTACTTCTGGCACGTCTACAAAGAGGGGTCGGTCGTGGGCGCTGCAGAAGCGCTGTACCTGACGCCGCAGACGATTACCGGGCAAATTAAAGCCCTGGAAGAGCGGCTGCAGGGAAAGCTTTTTAAGCGTAAGGGACGAGGGCTTGAGCCAAGCGAGCTTGGCGAGTTGGTGTTCCGCTACGCCGATAAGATGTTCACCCTGAGCCAGGAAATGCTCGATATCATCAACTATCGCAAAGAGTCCAACCTGCTGTTTGATGTCGGGGTTGCGGATGCGTTATCAAAACGTCTGGTGAGCGGTGTGCTGGACGCGGCCGTCGTCGAGGATGAGCAAATCCATTTGCGCTGCTTTGAGTCAACGCACGAGATGCTGCTTGAACAACTCAGCCAGCACAAGCTCGATATGATTATCTCCGACTGTCCCATCGACTCCACGCAGCAGGAAGGGCTGTTTTCGGTCAAGATCGGCGAGTGCGGCGTCAGCTTCTGGTGTATGGCGCCGCTGCCGCAGAAACCGTTTCCCGCCTGTCTGGAGGAACGCCGCCTGCTGATTCCGGGTCGTCGTTCGATGCTGGGCCGCAAACTGCTTAACTGGATAAACTCGCAGGGATTGCAGGTCGAAATTCTGGGCGAGTTTGACGATGCCGCGCTGATGAAAGCCTTTGGCGCCGCGCATAACGCGATTTTTGTCGCGCCGACGCTGTATGCGCACGATTTCTATGCGGATGACCATATCGTTGAGATTGGCCGGGTGGAGAACGTGATGGAGGAGTATCACGCGATTTTCGCCGAGCGGATGATTCAGCATCCGGCCGTGCAGCGCATCTGCAATCGCGATTACTCCGCGCTGTTCACCTTGCCGTTAGGCTAGAGGCAAACGGAAGACATGAAAAAACCCGCAGAAGCGGGTTTTTTTACAAAGCGACAACAGACAGGCGATTAAGCCAGTTTGCTGATCTGTGCAGTCAGGTTTGCTTTATGACGTGCAGCTTTGTTTTTGTGGATCAGACCTTTAGCAGCCTGACGGTCCACGATCGGTTGCATTTCGTTAAATGCGTTTACTGCAGCAGCTTTGTCGCCAGCTTCGATAGCTGCGTATACTTTCTTGATGAAAGTACGCATCATAGAGCGACGGCTAGCGTTGTGCTTGCGGGCCTTTTCAGACTGAATGGCGCGCTTCTTAGCTGATTTGATATTAGCCAAGGTCCAACTCCCAAATATGTTCTATATGGACAATTCAAAGGCCGAGGAATATGCCCTTTTAGCCTTCTTTTGTCAATGGATTTGTGCAAATAAGCGCCGTTAATTTGACGACGCTACGTTACGTAGTGATGGCGCAGGATTCTATCAGCAAGCGCGCTCCGAATACAGCTTTTCCGCTACAAAAATCGCAGCAAACGGCCAGTTTTCTTGCTTTATCCACCGAGGTGGATGAAATCCTTGCATCTTTCGCCGTTGAGGTGCAATCGCCGGTTAACGTCGCCCCCTGTACAAGGTATACTCTGACGATTTTCACTGTTTTGAGCCAGACATGAAGCTGATACGCGGCATACATAATCTTGGTCAGGCGCCGCATGGGTGCGTATTGACCATTGGTAATTTCGACGGCGTGCATCGTGGACATCAGGCATTGCTGCAGCGTTTGCATGTGGAAGGTCGCGAGCGGGGCTTACCGGTTGTGGTCATGATTTTTGAACCGCAGCCGCTTGAGCTTTTTGCCGTGGATAAGGCCCCTGCCAGGCTGACGCGCCTGCGCGAAAAGCTGCGCTACCTGGCCGAGAGCGGTGTAGATTACGTCCTGTGCGTTCGTTTCGACCGTCGCTTTGCGGCATTCACGGCGCAGGCGTTTATCGGCGAACTGCTGGTGAAGCGCCTTGGCGTTCAGTATCTGGCGATCGGTGATGATTTCCGCTTTGGCGCTGGTCGCGAAGGGGATTTCTTGTTATTACAGAAAGCGGGCGCGGAGTTTGGTTTTGACGTGACCAGCACGCAAACCTTCTGCGAAGGCGGAATGCGCATCAGCAGCACCGCGATTCGCCAGGCGCTGGCAAATGACGATCTCGGGCTTGCGCAAACGCTGCTCGGGCATCCATTCACGATTTCGGGGCGCGTGGTTCACGGTGATGAACTCGGGCGCACCATAGGTTTCCCGACGGCGAATTTACCGCTGCGTCGTCAGGTTTCCCCGGTCAAAGGGGTCTATGCGGTAGAAGTTACAGGACTGGGCGACACACCTTTACCCGGCGTTGCCAACATCGGTACCCGTCCGACGGTGGCGGGCGTGCGCCAGCAGCTGGAAGTGCATTTACTGGATGTTGTAATGGACCTCTATGGTCGCCATATAGATGTGATACTGCGTAAAAAGATACGCAACGAGCAGCGATTTGCCTCGCTGGATGAACTGAAAGCGCAAATCGCGCGTGATGAGTTAACAGCCCGCGAATTTTTTGGGCTAGCAAAACCGGCCTGAGGCCGGTTATGTAATCAAACCGAAATACGGAACCGAGAATCTGATGAGTGACTATAAATCAACCCTGAATTTGCCGGAAACAGGGTTCCCGATGCGTGGCGATCTCGCCAAACGCGAACCGGGAATGCTGGCGCGTTGGACTGATGATGACCTGTACGGCATCATTCGTGCAGCCAAAAAAGGCAAGAAAACGTTCATTCTGCATGATGGCCCTCCTTATGCGAATGGCAGCATTCATATTGGTCACTCTGTTAACAAAATTCTCAAAGACATTATCGTGAAGTCCAAAGGACTCGCGGGATATGACTCGCCTTACGTTCCGGGCTGGGACTGCCACGGTCTGCCTATTGAGCTGAAAGTGGAGCAGGAGTTCGGTAAGCCGGGCGAGAAGTTCACCGCCGCCGAGTTCCGTGCGAAATGCCGCGAATACGCCGCCACTCAGGTTGACGGTCAGCGTGCTGACTTTATCCGTCTGGGCGTGCTGGGCGACTGGTCGCGCCCGTACCTGACCATGGACTTTAAAACTGAAGCCAACATTATCCGCGCGCTGGGTAAAATCATCGGCAACGGCCACCTGCATAAAGGCGCCAAGCCGGTGCACTGGTGTGTGGACTGCCGCTCTGCGCTGGCGGAAGCGGAAGTGGAGTATTACGACAAAACCTCTCCGTCTATCGACGTGGCGTTCCACGCGGTGGATCAGGATGCGGTGAAAGCCAAATTCGGCG
Source organism: Pluralibacter sp. (assembly GCF_019237635.1). Classification (GTDB taxonomy): domain Bacteria; phylum Pseudomonadota; class Gammaproteobacteria; order Enterobacterales; family Enterobacteriaceae; genus Enterobacter_B. Next base: position 10,136 of record NZ_JAFAGS010000123.1, on the reverse strand, counting down.
TGTCGATGGTGAATGGCCCGATCTCTCTGGTTATCTGGACCACCACGCCGTGGACGCTGCCAGCGAACCGCGCGATCTCCCTGTCCGGTGAGTTTGAATACGCGCTGGTGCAGGTGGATGGTCAGGCGGTGATCCTGGCGAAAGATCTGGTGGAAAGCGTGCTGAAACGCGCGAACATCAGCGACTATAGCGTGCTGGGCACCGTAAAAGGCGATGCGCTGGAGCTGATGCGCTTCAAACACCCGTTCCTGGGCTTCGATGTGCCGGCGATCCTCGGCGAGCACGTCACGCTGGATGCGGGTACCGGTGCGGTGCATACCGCCGGTGGTCACGGTCCGGACGACTACAGCATCAGCCTGAAATACGGTCTGGAAATTGCTAACCCGGTCGGCCCGGACGGCGCGTACCTGCCAGGTACTTACCCGGCGCTGGACGGCATCAATGTCTTCAAAGCGAACGACATCATCGTTGACATCCTGCGCAGCAGCGGTGCGTTGCTGAACGTTGAGAAAATGCAGCACAGCTATCCGTGCTGCTGGCGTCACAAATCGCCGATCATCTTCCGTGCGACGCCGCAGTGGTTCGTCAGCATGGATCAGAAAGGCCTGCGCGCGCAGTCGCTTTCCGAGATCAAAGGCGTGCAGTGGATCCCGGACTGGGGCCAGGCGCGTATCGAATCCATGGTCGCCAACCGTCCTGACTGGTGTATCTCCCGTCAGCGTACCTGGGGCGTGCCGATGTCGCTGTTCGTGCATAAAGAGACGCAGGAACTGCATCCGAACACCCTGGAACTGATGGAAGAAGTGGCTAAGCGCGTAGAAGCCGACGGCATCCAGGCGTGGTGGGATCTCGACTCCCGCGACATCCTGGGCGCTGACGCTGACAACTACGAGAAAGTGCCGGATACCCTGGACGTGTGGTTCGACTCCGGTTCTACTCACTCCTCTGTGGTTGACGTGCGCCCGGAATTCGCCGGTCACGCTGCCGACATGTATCTGGAAGGCTCTGACCAACACCGCGGCTGGTTCATGTCATCGCTGATGATCTCCACCGCCATGAAGGGTAAAGCGCCGTACCGTCAGGTACTGACTCACGGTTTCACCGTGGATGGTCAGGGCCGTAAGATGTCCAAATCCATCGGCAACACTGTTTCTCCGCAGGATGTGATGAACAAACTGGGCGCGGATATTCTGCGTCTGTGGGTGGCGTCTACCGATTATACCGGCGAGATGGCGGTCTCCGATGAGATCCTCAAACGCGCTGCCGATGCCTATCGTCGTATCCGTAACACCGCGCGCTTCCTGCTGGCGAACCTGAACGGTTTCGATCCGGCAAAAGACATGATGAAACCGGAAGAGATGGTGGTTCTGGATCGCTGGGCGGTAGGCTGCGCGAAAGCGGCGCAGGACGATATCGTTAACGCGTACGACTCTTACGATTTCCACGAAGTGGTGCAGCGCCTGATGCGCTTCTGCTCCATCGAAATGGGCTCGTTCTACCTCGACATCATCAAAGACCGTCAGTACACCGCGAAAGCGGACAGTGTGGCGCGCCGCAGCTGCCAGACTGCGCTGTACCACATCGCAGAAGCGCTGGTGCGCTGGATGGCACCGATCATGTCCTTCACCGCTGATGAAATCTGGGGCTACCTGCCGGGCGACCGTGAGAAGTACGTCTTTACCGGCGAGTGGTACGAAGGTCTGTTCGATCTCTCCAGCACCGAAGCCATGAACGATGCCTTCTGGGACGAGCTGCTGAAAGTGCGCGGCGAAGTGAACAAGGTCATCGAGCAGGCGCGTGCGGATAAGAAAGTCGGCGGTTCTCTGGAAGCGGCGGTGACCCTGTACGCGGAACCTGAGCTGGCGGCGAAGCTGACGGCGCTGGGCGACGAATTGCGATTTGTCCTGTTGACCTCCGGGGCGACAGTGGCCGATTATGCAGCCGCAACGGCAGACGCTCAACAGAGCGAACTGCTGAAAGGGCTGAAAGTCGCGCTGAGCAAAGCCGAAGGTGATAAATGCCCGCGTTGCTGGCATTACACCACTGATGTCGGCCAGGTGGCGGAACACGCAGAGATCTGCGGACGCTGTGTCAGTAACATCGCCGGTGACGGCGAACAACGTAAGTTTGCCTGATGAGTAAATCTGTCTGTTCAACAGGGCTGCGCTGGCTGTGGGTCGTCGTAGCCGTATTGATTATCGATTTGGGCAGCAAATACCTGATCCTCCAGAACTTCATGCTGGGGGATACGGTTGGGTTGTTTCCGTCGCTTAATCTGCACTATGCGCGTAACTACGGTGCGGCGTTTAGCTTCCTTGCCGACAGCGGTGGCTGGCAGCGCTGGTTCTTTGCGGGCATTGCAATCGGTATCTGCGTCATCTTAACGGTGCTGATGTACCGTTCTAAAGCGTCGGAGAAACTCAATAACATCGCCTATGCGTTGATCATCGGCGGCGCGCTGGGCAACCTGTTCGACAGGCTGTGGCATGGCTTTGTGGTCGATATGATCGACTTCTACGTCGGTGACTGGCACTTTGCCACGTTCAACCTTGCCGATACGGCGATTTGTATTGGTGCGGCGTTGATCGTGCTGGAAGGCTTTTTACCGAAGCCAGCCGAGAAAGGACAGGCGTAACAACACTCGCCCGGCAGGCGTTGCGCCGCCGGGCAAAACAAGCGAGTAATTTGCATGTCTACATCTGTACAGAGCAACAGCGCCGTTCTGGTGCATTTCACGCTGAAACTTGATGACGGCTCGCTTGCTGAGTCGACCCGCAACAACGGCAAACCGGCGTTGTTTCGCCTGGGCGATGGTTCTCTGTCTGAAGGGCTTGAGCAGCATCTGCTGGGGTTAGAGGCTGGCGAAAAGCGCGTTTTCTCGCTGGAGCCTGACGCCGCGTTCGGCGTGCCGAGTCCGGACCTCATCCAGTACTTTTCCCGCCGCGAGTTTATGGATGCCGGCGAGCCGGAAATCGGCGCGATTATGCTCTTTACCGCTATGGATGGCAGCGAAATGCCAGGCGTGATCCGCGAAATCAACGGCGATTCCATCACCGTCGATTTCAATCACCCGCTGGCAGGTCATACCGTTCATTTCGATATTGACGTGCTGGAAGTTGATCCGGCACTGGAGGCATAACATGCAGATCCTGTTGGCTAACCCGCGCGGTTTTTGCGCTGGCGTTGACCGCGCTATCAGCATTGTTGAAAACGCGTTGGCTATCTACGGCGCGCCAATTTACGTTCGCCACGAAGTGGTGCACAACCGCTACGTGGTGGACAGCCTGCGCGAGCGCGGGGCGATTTTCATTGAACAACTCAGCGAAGTGCCGGACGGCGCCATCCTGATTTTTTCCGCGCACGGCGTGTCTCAGGCGGTGCGTAATGAAGCCAAAGGCCGCGATCTCACCGTGTTCGACGCGACCTGCCCGCTGGTAACCAAAGTGCATATGGAGGTTGCCCGCGCCAGCCGTCGCGGCGAAGAGTCGATTCTGATTGGCCATGCCGGTCACCCGGAGGTCGAAGGCACGATGGGCCAGTACAGCAACCCGCAAGGGGGGATGTATCTGGTGGAGTCGCCGGATGACGTCTGGCGGCTGAACGTCAAAAACGAAGCCAAACTGTCGTTTATGACCCAGACCACGCTCTCGGTGGACGATACGTCCGACGTCATCGACGCGCTGCGCAAGCGCTTCCCGCAGATTGTCGGGCCGCGTAAAGACGATATCTGCTATGCCACCACCAACCGTCAGGAAGCGGTGCGCGCGCTGGCGGAACAGGCGGATGTCGTGCTGGTCGTCGGCTCCAAAAACTCGTCGAACTCCAACCGTCTGGCCGAACTGGCGCAGCGTATGGGGAAGGCGGCGTTTTTGATTGATGATGCGACGGATATTCAGGAAGCCTGGGTGAAAGAGGCGAAGTGCGTCGGCGTGACCGCAGGCGCGTCCGCGCCGGATATTCTGGTGCAGAACGTGATTGCGCGTCTCCAGGATTTAGGGGGCGGTGAAGCCGTGCCGCTGGAAGGGCGTGAAGAAAACATCGTCTTTGAAGTGCCGAAAGAACTGCGAATGGATGTTCGTGAAGTCGAGTAAGTTATTCATTTCACTGTTATGAGAAGATGCCAGACTGCCCGTCTGGCATTTTTTTTAGGAGGGAAAATGCGCTTACCGATCGTACTTGATACTGACCCTGGCATTGATGATGCGGCGGCGATTGCCGCTGCGCTGTTTGCCCCTGAGCTGGATTTGCAGTTAATCACGACCGTTGCCGGTAACGTTTCGGTCGAGAAAACCACCCGGAACGCACTGCAACTGCTCCATTTCTGGCAGGCCGATGTTCCGCTGGCGCAGGGCGCCGCCGCGCCGATGCTGCGCCCGCTGCGTAATGCGGCGGACATCCATGGCGAGTCGGGAATGGAGGGTTATGACTTTGTCGAGCATAACCGCCAGCCGCTAGTGAAACCGGCGTTTATTGCGCTTCGCGATGCCGTGATGAGCGCGCCGGAACCGTTGACGCTGGTGGCGATTGGCCCGCTGACCAATATCGCGCTGCTGTTGACCCACTACCCGGAATGCATGTTTAACATTCGTCGACTGGTCATCATGGGCGGTTCTGCCGGACGGGGGAATTTCACGCCGAATGCAGAGTTCAACATTGCGATTGATCCGGAGGCCGCCGCGCGCGTGTTTCAAAGCGGCATTGATATCGTCATGTGCGGGCTGGACGTCACAAACCAGGCGGTGCTGACGCCCGATGACCTGGCGCAGTTGCCGCGGCTTAACGAAACCGGAAAAATGCTGCATTCCCTGTTCAGCCACTACCGCAGCGGCAGCATGAGCAGCGGGCTGCGGATGCACGATCTTTGCGCCATTGCCTGGCTGGTTCGCCCGGAACTGTTCGCGCTTAGCTCGTGCTTCGTCGCTGTTGAAACCCAGGGAACCTGGACTGCGGGCGCCACCGTTGTGGATATTGAAGGCCGTCTTGGGCAACACGCCAACGCCCAGGTCGCGCTGGGGCTGGATGTCGACGGCTTCCGCCGTTGGGTCTTAGAGGTACTGGCGCTGGCGCCCTGACGGCGGAGTGTGACTCGCCCAGCAAAGTTATCATTGCATCGCAAGGTTAATCGATTAATCTGGTGCGCCTAATGTGTTGTTCTCCTCGGGCCGGAGATAAACATGAACTCTCAAATAATCCAGTCACCGCAGGTGGCGTGGGCGAGTGGCGCCTTTAGTCATGCGCCACTGATTCGAAAAACTACACGTATTCAGGATCTGACCGCCGTTTTCGCTGGCATGGCTACGATCCTCAACACCCGGTTTATACCGTTGAAATGCTTGATACTCCTGCCGGAGAGGGCGAACTCTGGACGGGGGTAACGCACCTGAATCCCGGAAAAGTAGGCAACGAGTTTTTCATGACCCGCGGACATTTCCACGCCCGACGCGAGCAGGGCGAAGTCTATTTTGGCCTGAGCGGGCAGGGGCTGCTGCTGTTGCAGGACGAACACGGAAAAGCGCGGCTGGAAACGGTCGGCGCCGGTTCGGTGCATATTATTCCCGGGTTTACGGCGCACCGGCTTATCAATACCGGCAGCGATATCCTCTCCGCGCTGGCCGTCTTGCCGACTATCGTCGGGCATGATTACGCGGCGCTACAGGGTGGGTTCGCGCTGCGGGTGCTGGAGGAAAACCAGCAGGTCTGCGTCCGGGAGGTGAAAAATGGGTGAGAAGCCTCAACCTTACGGGCTCGATATGACCATCCACCACCAGCCGCTCGGGTTTAGCTATGGCGATGAGGTCACAGGACCGATGCCGGAAATTCGCCATCTCGATCAGATCCGCGCATCGCTTCGCGACCCGCACTGCGAAGGGCCGGACGAGGTATACGCTATTGCGATGGATGTGGCGCGCATGCAGGATCGCGACGAGCTGCAAAAGCGGATGCTGTTGTTTGGCGTAGTGACCTACGCCGCAGGCAGCAGCTGATTTTCCAGTTCGCTCAGACGTACGCCCGGGTAGCAGTCGATGACCAGCACGGTTTTGGCGGAAGCAGAACGCCTGGTGTTTAGCGCAGTAATAATGGCCTGCCAGCCTTGCCAGGCCTGATGTTCGTAGTCCTTCACGGAAACTTCAGGGTATTTATCGTAGGTGGTCAGTTTCATTCTTTCTCTCCGTAATCGCTATAATAAGATTAATCGATTAACCGTTTATGGAAAGAGGGGTTAACGCGATTAACCCAGCAAAAAAGCAATGAAATGCGTTTCACGCCACGCGATGTGAAGTTCCTCACAGGGAAAAATGCAAAATATCGGTTATTCGATTAATCTGTGGTGGGAGCGACAGGAGGAAACATGACGACAGTGACGCTGGCACAGGTAGCCGAGAAGGCGGGCGTATCGACGGCAACGGTGTCGATGGTGCTGCGCAACCGTGGGCGCATCTCACAGGCGACCCGCGAACGGGTGCTAAAAGCGCTGGATGAGTCCGGTTATGTCTATAACCAGACGGCGGCGAATCTGCGCAATCGCAGCAGCAACCAGGTGGGTTTGCTGCTGCACGATATTACCAACCCCTTTTACGGGGAGATGACCGCTGGCCTGAGCCATGAGATGGAGCGTCATGAGATGTTGCTGTTTCTGGCCAACAGCGAGGAGTCAGAAGAGCGTCAGCAGAAGTTTGTCGACTCGCTGCTGCGCAATAATGCCTGCGGCATGGTGCTGTGTGCGGCGCGGGAAACCCCGCAGGCATTTTTCGACGGCCTGAAGCGGCGCAATATCCCGGCCATTATGGTGGTGCGGCCGTTGACCGACCCGGATTTTGATTTCGTCGGTACCGACAACTTTCTCGGTACGCAAATGGCGACGTCGCACTTGCTGAAGTTGGGGCACCGGAACATCGCGTTTATCGGCGGCAGCCAGAATTCCGGCACCCGCTCCCAGCGTATCGGCGGCTTCACCAGCCGTCTTCTGGAGCACGGGCTGTCGCCGAATCCGCAGTGGATTGTAACCTCGCAGGCCAGTCAGAGCGACGGCGCACGGGTATCCGAAGCGCTGTTCAGGCAATTTCCGCAGATCACCGCGGCGGTGTGCTATCAGGATATCGTCGCGCTGGGCGTGATGCAGACCCTGCGTAAGCTTGGCAGGGAGGTGGGGCGTGACTTCGCTCTCATCGGCTTTGACGATATTACCGAAGCGGCGCTGGTACAGCCTGCACTGACGACGGTTTCCGTTGCGGCAAAAGAGATAGGACGCAAGGCGGGCGAACTGCTTTATAGTCGTATTCAGGGCAATGATGAGCCGCCGAAACGGATCATTCTGCCGCCTGCGCTGGTGGTCAGAGAATCATGCGGTTTTCGCTGATCGTTATATCTTTTACTGATAGCGATCCCTGTTTCACGTTAAATTCTAATTATCGGTGTTTTTGAGTGGCGGCCTCTGGCGGGGCTGGTTACTCTGAAAACGATTCACATATAGTTAACTTAAGAGAATAGATATGCATGATGCACAAATCCGCGTCGCGATAGCGGGCGCGGGCGGCCGTATGGGGCGTCAGTTAATTCAGGCCGCAGCGCAGATGGATGGCGTTCAACTGGGCGCTGCGCTGGAGCGCGAAGGCTCATCTCTGCTGGGAAGCGACGCGGGCGAACTCGCTGGCATCGGCCACACCGGCGTTACGGTACAAAGCAGCCTGGAAGCGGTGAAAGCGGATTTTGACGTTTTCATCGATTTCACCCGTCCTGAAGGGACGCTGACGCACCTGGCGTTCTGCCGGGCGAACGGCAAGGGCATGGTTATCGGCACGACCGGTTTTGACGACGCCGGTAAACAGGCTATTCAACGCGCAGCGCAGGACATTGCGATTGTCTTCGCCGCCAACTTCAGCGTGGGGGTCAACGTGATGCTGAAGCTGCTGGAGAAGGCCGCTAAAGTCATGGGAAGCTACACCGATATCGAAATTATCGAAGCGCATCATCGCCACAAGGTTGATGCGCCGTCAGGCACCGCGCTGGCGATGGGCGAGGCGATTGCTGGCGCGCTGAATAAAGATCTTAAAAGCTGCGCCGTATACAGCCGTGAAGGCCATACCGGCGAGCGCGTACCGGGCACTATCGGTTTTGCCACCGTTCGGGCTGGCGACATTGTCGGTGAGCATACCGCAATGTTTGCCGATATCGGTGAACGTGTGGAGATTACGCATAAAGCGTCCAGCCGCATGACATTTGCTAACGGTGCTGTTCGTTCAGCACTGTGGTTAAAAGGCAAGAAAAATGGTCTTTTTGATATGCGTGATGTGCTCGATCTCAACAGTTTGTAAGAGTTATTACCCATCGTGATGTGGTTTTCGCAGTCATAATTTATTGATTGCATAGGGCAATATTTTATTGCCCTTTAATTTTGTCTTTTTAGGTGTGATTTGCTAATTAGATTGTTATTTTCACATGTTTTACTTCGGTTTTGTGTTGTTGATATGTAAATTTTGACCATCTGGTCCACTTTTTTAACCTCAGACGCTTCGTTTTACATTATCCTGGCGACGCAAGCGGTTGTTATCATCACCCTGGTTGCTATTTTTGCCTGTTATACAGGGTGTAATCGTTCAGTGGCGTAAAATAACAATGAAAATACCGTCTTTAAGTTGACTTTTTGCCTCTGTATCTCCAGAATGCCGCCGTTTGCCAGAAATCCATGGGTAAGCAAATTTGCATTGATTCACACGATGTGAATGCATTAATATGCAAATAAAGTGAGTGAATATTCTCTGGAGGGTGTTTTGATTAAGTCAGCGCTATTGGTTCTGGAAGACGGAACCCAGTTTCACGGTCGGGCCATAGGGGCAACAGGTTCGGCGGTTGGGGAAGTCGTTTTCAATACTTCAATGACCGGTTATCAAGAAATCCTCACTGATCCTTCCTATTCCCGCCAAATCGTCACTCTTACTTATCCTCATATCGGTAATGTCGGCACCAACGCCGCTGATGAAGAATCCTCTCAGGTCCATGCGCAAGGCCTCGTCATTCGTGACCTGCCGCTGATTGCCAGCAACTTTCGCAATACTGAAGACCTCTCTTCTTACCTTAAGCGCCATAACATCGTGGCGATTGCCGATATCGATACCCGTAAGCTGACGCGTCTGTTGCGCGAGAAAGGCGCTCAGAACGGCTGCATCATCGCGGGCGATAACCTGGATGCGGCGCTGGCGCTGGAAAAAGCCAACGCTTTTCCGGGCCTGAACGGCATGGATCTGGCAAAAGAAGTGACCACCGCAGAAGCCTACAGCTGGACGCAGGGGAGCTGGACGCTGGCGAACGACCTGCCGGAAGCGAAAAAAGAGGACGAATTGCCGTTCCACGTGGTGGCCTACGATTTTGGCGCCAAGCGCAATATCCTGCGCATGCTGGTTGACCGCGGCTGCCGCCTGACGGTGGTGCCGGCGAAGACCTCGGCTGAAGAGGTGCTGAAGATGAATCCGGACGGAATCTTCCTTTCTAACGGCCCTGGCGACCCGGCGCCGTGTGATTACGCCATCAACGCCATCAAATCCTTCCTGGAAACGGATATCCCGGTATTCGGCATTTGCCTCGGCCATCAGCTGCTGGCGCTGGCGAGCGGTGCGAACACCGTTAAGATGAAGTTTGGTCACCACGGCGGCAACCACCCGGTAAAAGATATCGATAACAATACCGTAATGATTACCGCGCAGAACCACGGCTTCGCCGTGGATGAGGCGTCCATGCCTGCCAACCTGCGCGTGACGCACAAGTCGCTGTTCGACGGCACCCTGCAGGGCATTCATCGTACCGATAAACCGGCGTTCAGTTTCCAGGGACACCCGGAAGCTAGCCCAGGCCCGCACGATGCCGCGCCGCTGTTCGATCATTTCATCGAACTTATCGAGCTTTACCGTAAGACCGCTAAATAATCAGGAGCCGAGAAGACCATGCCAAAACGTACAGACATAAAAAGCATCCTGATCCTTGGCGCTGGCCCGATCGTTATCGGCCAGGCCTGTGAATTTGACTACTCCGGCGCCCAGGCGTGTAAAGCTCTGCGCGAAGAGGGTTACCGCGTCATTCTGGTGAACTCCAACCCGGCAACCATCATGACCGACCCGGAAATGGCCGATGCGACCTATATCGAG